>DASUBC010000050.1:0-9507 GCA_035763465.1 Thermomicrobiales bacterium | reverse complement strand
CCGCCCGGTGGGGGCACCTGTGCTTCCGCTCACTCAACTTGCGGTGCGCCCGGCGCCACGCCCCCCAGCCACGGTCCCCCGCCGCTGGCGACCACGCGCCACCACGCACCCCACCACGCTGCCCCTGTCAACGAACCCCCCACCACTCAACAGCAAGTGACGCTGGCGCCCAAGTGCCTTGACGACACCGCGCGTACATCGTCACTCCGACCTGCCGATGGTTGTGAGTGATTTGCCCTGCTGGGCGAAACCAGTGCCCGCATCACGCGGGCGAACCCAATCCTACCAAAGCCACCGCCGCCTGTCAAGACTGGTTGAGACCAATATTCCAGGGATCGGGCTGGTGGCTAACGCAGGCCACGCATGACTGGCGGCTCGGCGGCGGTGAGCGAGCGGCGTGACCCCAGCATGAGCGCGGGAATGACCGCCACCAGGCAGACGACGCCCGCAATCGCGAACGTCTCATGGAGTATGCCGGCGGTCAGCGTGATCGTTTGCTCGGCTGCAAACTGCGCCTGGCGTGTGTAATAGGCGGCCAGCGTTTCGCCCGGCTGCTGCGCCAGCGGTGGCAGCGCCACGATAGCCTGATTGAGCCGGTCTGATCCCCAGGCGGTTAAACCCGAGATGCCAACAGTCATTCCGAGCAAGCGCAGTACCATTACCAGCGAGGAGGCGATACCTAGCGCCGGACGTGGCGCATGATTGATAGCCGCCGTGCCAACCGGCGCGATGACGAGGCCCAGGCCAAGCCCACATAAGGTGAGATCGATCGCCATCCGGCCATACGCCAGCGCGACCGGCCAGCCCCAGAAACGCCAGAACCCAACGGCGGCCAGCACCAGGCCAGCGGTCGCCAGGGTGCGATAGCCCAAACGCTCGGTAACGATTCCGCCGCCAAGCGCGCCAATCGCCATCGCGGCGGTGAACGGGGTGAGCAGCAAGGCGCTGATTGTGCTCGCGGTCGCCGTATCGCTCGCCAGCAGGGCCACAAGTATAGGCACATCAACCATGACGACAATCAGAGCAGCGCCGACAAGGAAGTTCGCCACTGTCGCGGCGCTGAAGACCCGATTGTGAAAGAGGGTTAGTGGAATGAGCGGGCCGGCGACACGCAGTTCCAGTACCAGGAACGCGACGAAGGCACAAGCCGCGCCAATGAGTAACGGCGCCCGATACGGCGCGAAGGGATTTGCTGCCGCGCCAAACGCGCGTGAACCGCCTGCACTGCTTTCCGCGCCAGAGGAGATAGCGAGATTGAGCAGCACGAGCGACAACGTCAGGAGTAGCGCACCCAACCAGTCGAAGCGCCCGCCAGCGCGGTGCTCGGGTATGGCGGCACGCCGCCAGGTGAGGATCAGCAGCACCGCGACTACGAGTGCCAGCGGCCCATTGATCGCGAAGACCCAGCGCCAGCTGGCGATCGGGCCGAGCGAACTGGTCCCCAACAGACCGATAATGGCCGCGCCCCACAACGGTCCGAGTACCCAGCCGAGGGTATCAATCGCGCCAATGGCGCCCACAGCCGCCGCGCGCCGTTCGCGCGGCAGCAGATCGGCGGCGAGCGCGAGCGTGACCGGCACCAGCGCCCCGCCCCCCAGACCCTGAAGCGCGCGGGCCGCAATCACCGCTTCCAGCGTACGAGCGAGGACGCACCATACCGAACCAACGGTGAAGATCAGCAGGGCAACCAGGAAGACGAGGCGCCGGCCGGCAAGGTCGGAGAGCCGCCCCATAATCGGGATAGTGATCAAATACGCCAGCAGATAGCCACTGACGATCCAGGAATAGCGATCGATCTCGCCGACATTGACACCGAGATCGTACACGATGGTCGGCAAGATGGTGGCGATAACGGTAAGATCGAGCGCGGCAATGAAGACGGCGACGAGCGCGGCAGCCAGCACAATCCCACCGCCGCGTGGCAGCCCATTCGCCTGGGCCGGCTCATCTGCTTGTATTTGAGTTGCCAAGACGGTCTCGTCCATACCAACACTCTGCGTAGAGAGACGCTGCTACGCTGCGGTAGCCCAGCAGCGCCTCCGTACCATAGTAGTCAGCAGCTATTGTGGTCGTTCGATCGTGACCGGCTGGTCGTACTTGGTGAATGTCAGGGTCCAGACGGCCGGCTTGGGCTTGTTTGGTGTTTGCGGTTCGGTCAGCACCACTTTCAGCAGATTCGACGAATCCTGCGCCACCCACAGTTCCACGGCCACGGGATCACCTTCGATCGCACCGCTGGAGAGCGGTTCGAGCGCCGCCCGCGCAACCTTGCCGCGTAGATGGTACGCGGCTTGCCCATCAACCTTATCGTCTCCCAGTCGCTCCACATTCTGCATCTGCTTGATAACGGAGCTGAGACCTTTGTCTTTATCGAATAGGATGGCCGGGCTGTAGTCGAAGCCTGGTTGGACCGGTCCCCACGCACCAGTGAGCGGATTTGTCTGATAGCGGTCCTGACCTATTGTCACCAGCGAGACGTCAACATTGGCCGGGCCAATCGCGATCTTGATCTTCGCGCTCATCTTGTCCGGCGGCACGATATCGCCATCGGCCGAGCGGAGCTGAATTGTGCGGCTGGTATCAATATAGGCGACGCCGTCAATCGTCGCCGCAAAGTGGGCCGACTTTACCGCGTCGAGCCGCGCCGCTACATGATTGATGATGTCTTGCGTACTCGTGTTCTTCGTGGAGCCACCACCACACGCAAGGAGCAGGCAGCCAATCACCAGGAGGTACGAGCAGAAGGCTACCACCCGGCAAAGCGTTTTCCCTTGCCCGTGGCCCAACTTTGACACAGCCGATGGACCTCCCCTCGTCTCAAAGTAGTCATGAGTGTGCTGGCTGGCCTTCAACCAGCATGTACGCTGATCGCACAGAGTGTACCATGATCGCAATACATCGCGATTTCTGTCATCTTGACGTAACGAACAAATGTCCGTATGCTAGGTGTACGGTCAGATCGTTCGGCCCTGAGACTGGAGCAGAGACACATGGACGAGACGAGCGAAGCACCTCCCCCGGCTGCCCGGTTGGAGCAAGGCGCACTTTTTGAAGTCACCGGCGCCGGCAAGTTCCGGCCAGGGGTGGGAGCGCCGCCGCCGCCTACCGCCGATTCGCCGCTGCCCGTTGCCGCCTACTGGTACCGGCGGCACCTTGAGCGCCATGGGCACACCGCCAATACGGTAGAATCTTACTGCTACGATCTCGCGCTGTTCGAACGACAAATCGGACCAAAGGCGATCGCGTCAATCGCACCACGCGATATTGCTCATTTTCTCGATGGCGCCCCGCGATCCACGCGCAAGCGCCGCCTGACGTCGCTCAACGGCTTCTTCAAGTATCTGATTGGCGCGGCCAAAGTCCTGTCCGCCGATCCGACCGAAAACTTCTACCCTGAGCATATCCCGCTGAAGACGCCGCGCCCGCTCTTCGCGGCCGAACAAGAACGGCTGCTGGCCGCCGCCGCCGAAGATAGTTCACGAGCGCACCTGCTTATCTGGTTGATGTTGCGCCTCGGCCTGTCGCGCGGTGAAGTGATTACGCTGCGCGACGACCATCTCGACCTTTCGGAACCGGACCGGCCAGTCGTCTATGTCTACTACGATAACCCGCGCTGGGCCGGGAAAGAACGGCACCTGGCGGCCGACAGCCAGTTCACCGCGCTCTATCACAAGTTTGCTGGTGAATACCAGCCCGAGGGCCGGCTCTTTCCGATTCTGCCGCAGTCCGTCAACAAGATTGTCGAGCGGGTCGCGGCAGCCGCCGGGATCAACCGAGAAGTGACGCCACAGACCTTACGGGACACTTACGCAGTGGATCAGGCGCGGGCGGGCGCGGACGAAGCGAAACTCATCGCCCTGCTCGGTCTGGCCGACGACCCACGCAATCGGCTCAGTGTCGGGCGCTACCTGAAGCTAGGCGCCGCGCCGTTGTAACAATGAATGAAGCCCCGCGTCCCAGTTTGGGACGCGGGGCTTCATTGTCTGGCGAGATACTACGCCGGCTGGGGCCGGAAGATCCCACCAGCTGGCGGCGCGTCCGGCTCAGGCCGTTCGTTCCGCGCCGGCAGCTCCTTGGCGGCATTGGCCCGCGCCGCGGCTGCCGCCACGAGCGCCGGTTCGGTGATCGGTGGGCCGACCAAGCGCGGCTTCGGCTTCGGCTCCGCGAAGAACTGATCGATCTCGATGCCGTCGATCGTCTCCTTCTCCATCAGCACGCCGACGATCTGCTGCATTTGCGGCATGTAGGTAGTCAAGATCTCCGTCGCCCGCTGGTAGGCTTCGTCAATGATCGCCTTGACTTCGTTGTCAATCTTGACGGCGATCTCTTCGCTGTAATTGCGCTGCTCGCTGATCTCCCGGCCGAGGAAGACCATCTCGTCCTTCTTGCCATAAGCCACCGTACCCAGGTTATCGCTCATGCCGTATTCGGTGACCATCTTCCGCGCCAGCGCCGTCGCGCGCTCGATGTCGTTCGACGCGCCGGTGGACAGTTCATCGAAGACCAGCCGCTCCGCGACGTGGCCGCCCAGCATATAGACGAGCATGTCGCGGAACTGCGAGCGGGTGTAGTAGAAACGATCCTCTTCCGGCAGGTAGCGCGTGTAGCCGCCCATCATGCCGCGCGCGACGATCGAAATCTTGGCAACCGGGTCGGCGTTTGGCAGCACCCGCGCCGTCACCGCGTGGCCGGCTTCGTGGTAGGCGGTCATGATCTTCTCACGCTGGCTGATCACCCGGCTCTTGCGCTCGGGGCCAGCCTGCACGCGATCGATCGCTTCCTCCAGCTCCGAGCGGCCGATCGTCTTCTTGTTGCGCCGCGCGGCCAGGATCGCTGCTTCGTTGACCAGATTTTCCAGGTCTGCGCCGGAGAAGCCAGGCGTCTGCTTGGCGAGACTCTCGGGATTGCAGTCGTCCTCCAGCGGCTTGCCACGCGTGTGGACTTCAAGAATCGCCTGCCGTCCCTTGATATCGGGCCGGTCGAGAATGACCTGGCGGTCGAAGCGGCCAGGGCGCAGCAGTGCTGGGTCGAGGACGTCGGGGCGGTTCGTCGCCGCGATGACAATGATGTTCGTGTTCGAGTCAAATCCGTCCATCTCGACCAGAATCTGGTTCAGCGTCTGCTCACGCTCGTCGTGCGAACCACCGAGACCCGCGCCGCGCTGGCGGCCCACCGCGTCAATCTCGTCAATGAAGATGATGCACGGCGCGTTGCGCTTCGCCTGGTCAAAGAGGTCGCGCACACGGGAGGCGCCGACGCCGACGAACATCTCGACGAACTCGGAGCCGCTGATGGAGAAGAACGGCACACCTGCTTCGCCCGCGACCGCGCGCGAGAGCAGTGTCTTGCCGGTCCCTGGCGGGCCGACGAGCAACACGCCGCGCGGGATACGCGCCCCAAGCGCCGCGAACTTGTCGGGGTACTTCAGGAACTCGACAACTTCTTGCAGTTCCTGCTTGGCCTCCTCCACGCCCGCGACGTCGGCGAACGTCACCGTGGGCCGGTTGCCCGTGAACATTCGCGCGCGGCTCTTGCCGAACGAGATGGCCTGATTATTCGAGCCTTGCGCCTGGCGCATCATGAAGACGAAGATGCCGACCAGGAAGAGCGTAGGTAAGATGAACGTCAGCGTACTGAGTAGCCCGCCCCACTGGCTCGCCGGCTTCGTCTCGATGTCTACCGGGTTCGTCGCGAGATTGACATCGTAGGACTTCAGCAGATCGAGGATGCTGACGTTATCCGGCAGGCGGGCGGGCTTCGGATCCTTCACCCCGTTATAGTAAATCTCGATGTCGTTGGAGCCAGTCGAAGTGACGATCTTCTGAATCTTGCCTGCTTTGACATCCTGCGCCAGCTGACCCGCGTTGACTTGCTCAGTTGGCTGGCGGTTCCCGATGAAGGTGAACCAGATAAAGATGGACGCCAACACGAGCAACACCCAGACAAAGGTGTGGCGCGCCCACTTGTTCGACCCCATGTACGTGTCCTCCGTGGTCCTGGTTAGCCGGTAGATGCCTGGCGCCGCCGCCGTCTGGTGTGGAGATCATGCTCGCGGCGCCGCCGAATGAACCAGGCTGGGCGTTCCGCAAGAATTCTTCCGTGCAAGTATACCAAACCTTCAGGCGCCAAAGCACCGACAGAAAGCGGTGCTTAATGCAACTAACACCTTAACGCCCCAGAAAGTGACGATGATTCCACAAACGAGCGGTACATCGGTACTATTCCGGGCCGAGGGAGAGCACCCCCACATAGGGCAGATTACGATAACGGCCGGCATAATCCAGGCCATAGCCGATCACAAACTCGTCGGGAATGGTAAACCCAACATAAGGGATATCCGGCAAGGCATGATCGCGCGGCCGGTCTTTCAGCAGGAAGGCGCAGACGCGTAAATCGGCTGGGTTGCGGCGGTGGAGCAAATCGAGCAAATACGCCAGCGTCAGACCGCTGTCAATGATGTCCTCGACGATGATGACATTCGCACCTTCGATGGACTCATTAATGTCCTTCAGAATCCGGACAACGCCACTCGACTTCGTACTCGCGCCGTAACTCGAAACGGCGATGAAGTCAATCGTCAGCGTCGCGTCAATCGCGCGGATCAGGTCGGCCATGAAGACGACCGCGCCGCGCAGCACGCCGATCAACATCAGGGGCGCGGTGCTGCCGGCATAGTCGGCGGCGATCTGCCGGCCCAGTTCGCGCACCCGCGCCTGAATCGCCGCTTCCTCGATCAAGACCCGCGCGATAGCTTCATTCGGCGCCTGGACAGGCGACTTCGTCATACTCCGTTCCTTCCGTTTCTTACGGTTCGCTCGCGGCGTCCCCGCTGTGAGGCTGCCCATTATAGAACACCCGCACGCGCCACGTTGCCTGATCTGGACGACACTCCGGCGACTGAAAGACAGCCAGCCCGGCCGCCCAGCAGACACGACCGTCAGCCACTAGCAGGACAATGTGTCGCCGGGCGTACCGTGGCACATGCCGGTCCACGAACCAATCCTGCAACTTGCGTGTACCCACGCCGGGCAGCACCACGCGGTCGCCGGCGTGCCAGCCGCGCAGACACCACTGATCTGCCGTGGCCGGCGCGGGGATCGGGATCGCCCAGGGCGTGCCGGGCGCATCCGGCAGGGTATCAGCATCGTCCACCGGGGCGATGCTGATACCCCAACCAGCGCTCAGCGGAATCACGCCGGGGCCGGTCAGCGGCACGCTCTGCGCGGGATCGTCGAAGAGCGGTAAGCCGAGTTCCCGGCGCAGGCGCTCGTCGAGCGTCGCGGCCGGTCCTACTACGGCGCGTGTACGCTCGACCAGCACGGCGACACCCTGCGGCAGCAGCCAGCGGCCACCGGTGCGACCAGCGACAATCGCATCACAGGCCGCCACGACCGGTTCGGCAGTCAGGCCAACAGTGAAGCCGCGCAGAGCAAGCCAGGCACGCCGCACCAGGCGCCTTTGTAGCGCACGGTGTTCGGTGCGAAACGCGGCGCGGTCCAACAGCACCAGGCCACCGGATATGCTTGCGCAGCGCCGCCACGCCTCCTCCGTTTGCCCAACCAGGAACGCCTCGTCGTCCGCCAGCAGCCGCGCGCCGCGCGCTAGCGCCGTCGTCGCGCCGGGAAAATGGCGTTCAATGGTGGGCAAGATGTCGTGGCGCACGGCGTTCCGCCGCAACGCGAGATCGCCGTTGCTGGCATCGTGCAGGGGAGTGAGGTTCCAGGCGCGGCAATAGGCCAGAATCGTGGCGCGGCGCACGGTCAGCCAGGGACGCCACACCGCTGGCCGTGGCCGCAGCCCGAGTTGGTCAAAGAGATCGTTGTCGCGCCGGGCCACCGGCCAGGCGGCCAGTCCAGCCAGGCCCGCGCCGCGCGCCAGGTGCAGCACGAGTGTTTCGACCTGATCGTCGGCGTGGTGGCCGAGCGCCAGTACATGCGCGCCCACCGTCGCCGCTATCTGGGCAAATGCCTGGTAGCGCGCCACGCGCGCTGCCTGTTCCAGGCCACCCGGCGCATGCCGCAACATCTCGCCCGCCAGGTCGCAGGCCGTCAGCGGCACGTCCCACGCGGTGCACCAGGCGCGTACCTGGGCGGCATCAGCGTCGGCTTCTAGACGCAGATGGTGATTGACATGGATAGCGTGCAGCGCCGGTCCGCCGGCGCGCGACCAGCGCGCGAGGGCATGCAGCAGCGCCAGTGAGTCAGGGCCACCGGACACGCCGACCAGCACCGGCGCGGCACGTTCAGTCGCGGTCAGGGCAGCTGCCGCAGCACGCAGCTGCGGCAACAGGTCGGGGGCTGGTGATGTCTGCTCCATCGTGGCGCTCTGGGGGCGCGGGCGGCCTACTGCGCCGGTTCCTCGTCGTCGAAAAAGGTCATCTGCGCGGCCGACCGCGCCGCATTGGACGCCGCATACGGCTTGTTGAGGTGCTCGTAGGCCCGGCGCGTCGCGACCCGGCCGCGCGGCGTCCGCTGGAGAAAGCCCAGCTGAATCAGATATGGCTCGTAGACATCCATAATCGCGTCGGTTTCCTCGTTGGTCGCTGCGGCAAGTGTCGCGATGCCGACCGGGCCGCCCTCGAACTTCTCTACGATCGCCAGCAAGACTCGGCGGTCGGTTTCGTCCAACCCAAGTTCATCAATCTCCAGCCGACTGAGGGCTTCGCGCGCGACAGCCTGGTCAATTTCACCACTCGCGCGGACCTGCGCGTAATCACGCACGCGCTTCAAGAGCCGGTTCGCGACGCGCGGCGTGCCCCGGGCACGAAGCGCCAGCTCGCGCGCGCCGTCTTCGTCCAGCGGCACCTTCAGGATGCGTGCGGAGCGGCGCATAATTTCGAGCATTGCCTCATGATCGTAGAAGTCAAGCCGGTGAATGATCCCGAAGCGGTCGCGCAGCGGCGAGGTCAACAGCGCCAGCCGGGTCGTCGCGCCGACGAGCGTGAAGCGCGGCAGGCTGATCCGCATCGAGCGCGCGGCCGGACCTTTGCCGATGATGATGTCAACGGCATAATCCTCCATCGCCGAGTAGAGCACTTCTTCGACCTGCCGCGCCAGACGGTGAATCTCGTCAATGAAGAGCACGTCGCCGGCCTTGAGATTGGTCAGGATGGAGACCAGGTCACCCGCCCGCTCAATCGCCGGGCCAGAGGTAATCCGCAGGCTCACACCCATTTCGATCGCCAGAATCTGCGCGAGTGTCGTCTTGCCCAGCCCCGGCGGCCCATAGAGCAGCACATGATCGAGCGCCTCGTCGCGCGCTTTCGCCGCTTCGATGACGATCCGCAGGTTCTCTTTGACCCGGTTCTGCCCGATATAGTCGTCGAGCCGGCGCGGGCGCAAACTCGACTCGAAGGCGCGGTCTTCTTCGCGCTCGGTGCTGCCAACCAACCGTTCCACTGCCGTGCCGTCCCTTATCGCGCGCCGCCAGGCCGCTGATCGCTGACGCTGATTCCTGACCGAGTATAGCACACAGAGGAGAACATCCGTTCTGTCCAACAGACGATGG
>DASUBC010000049.1:0-3466 GCA_035763465.1 Thermomicrobiales bacterium | reverse complement strand
AGCCAATCAACCCCATGCGTACCTGCCGTGCCATCAATCTCCTCCTGTATTGCGGATTGTGGATTGTGGATTGCGGATTGGCGCTGGTCGGGGCACTTCCTGATCAGACAGCCAGTGCCTAGCCGAGGCAGAATCCGCAATCCGCAATTCCTACGGTAACAAGCGCCGCAAGTAATTCGCGGACCACGCCGCGCCGGCCAGGCCCAGCGCGAGCGGGTCTTCGTTCTCGATGTCGAGCGCGCCGGTGTAGCCGACGTCGCGCAACGCCGCAAGGATCGGCCGCCAGTCGAGGTCGCCGCTGCCTGGCAGCCGGTAGCGCCACCAGCCGTTGCCATAGATGCCCTGCTCCGCGAGTTTGCCAGGCAAAATCTCCGTATCCTTGCCGTCAACGTGAAAAATCCGTCCGCCGTAGCGCCGCACCACGTCGGGGATGTTCGGGATGTGCAGCCAGACGAGATGTGATGGGTCGAAACTGAGACCGAGCGCCGGCGACGGAACGGCATCGAAGAGCATGTCCCACAGCGCGGGCGCGTGCGCCAGGTTCCCCTGGCCGCCGCCGCGCGGCGCGGTCTCGAAGGCGATCCGCACGCCGCGCTCGCCTGCGTAGTCGGCCAGCGGCGTGAAAATCTCGGTGAAGAGTTGCAGGTTCTCGGCCAGCTTGTTCAGCGGGTGGCCCGGCCCGACCGCCGGCGGTCCCCAGAAGAACATGCCAGACGCCGAGCCGGCGTAAGTCACGATGGTGTCCACGCCGAGCGCCTGGCAGGCATCTATGGCCTGGCGGAAGACGGCGCTGCGTTCTTCGCGCACTTGCAGGTCGGGCGCGAGCAGATTCAACATCGGCGCAAGGGCCGAAATCGTCAGGCCGTAGCATCCCACCGTTTCCAGCACCGCGTCCGCGCCACCGTGCGCCACTACCGCCAGGTCAAGATGGCCGGGATACGCTGCATCGCCAATGGGCCGAAAGGTCGGCCCGACGTTGATTTCCAGGGTCTCCAGGCCCAGTTCACTCGCGCGTCGCGCCAGCTCCGGCAGCGGCATTGGCTCGATGCCGACCAGCGTGGAGATGCCAAACTTCATCAGTCCTCCCTGCTCACGCCATAGCGCCAACCAGGTTTGCGTGCCGCGCGCAGTGTAGCACGGAGACGGTAGACGATAGACGGTAGTTGCTCATTATCAGCACCGTGCCTGTCTACCAGCACTGTCTCAGGGCGAGTAACTACCGTCTTTCGCCTACCGTCTACCGTCTCCATGCTATACTGCCCGCCAGTGTACCAACTGACCGCTGCGCGGCCAGCCCGTCCTGGCCGCGAGCAGACGCGGAGGTAGGGCAACTATGACCGATGCGCGCATCGTCCGCGTCGAGGTGGGCACGCTTGAGGGCCAGCGCCCACGCCACGCGGGCAAGAATGCCCGACTCGACGATCACGGCCGCACCGTGCGCGTGCCACTCGCGCGGCTCACCACCAGCGACGGCGCGACCGGCTTCGGCGTCAGTCGCGCAACGCAGGCGCAAGCGCAAGCATTGCTCGGCAAGTCGCTCAGTAACCTGTTCGACCCAACCGCAGGTGTTGCGGACGACTGGCTGGTGTGGGATTACCCGCTGTGGGATTTGTGCGCGAAACAGTCCGGGCAGCCGGTATATGCGCTGGCCGCCGCCATCAACGGCCAGACGCCGCCCGCGCCCTATCGCGCCCGCTGCTACGACACCACGCTCTACTTCGATGATCTCCACCTCGTCAACCACGACGATGCTGCGCGCTTCATCGCGGATGAGGCGCGCGAAGGGCTTGAGCGCGGTCATCGGGCATTCAAGGTGAAGATCGGGCGCGGCGCGCGGCACCTTTCGCTCGACGCCGGCACGCAGCGCGACATCCTGGTCATTCGCGCGGTGCGCGACGTCATCGGTCCGGAACCGCCGCTGCTGCTTGACGCGAATAACGGCTATAACCTCAACCTGACCAAGCATGTCCTCGAAGCGACCGCCGACTGCGGCATCTTCTGGATCGAAGAAGCCTTTCACGAAGACCCGGTCCTCTATACCGACCTGCGTGCCTGGCTCTTCGAGCAGGGCTTGCCGGTCCTGATCGCCGACGGCGAAGGCGATGCCTCACCCCGGCTACTGGAATGGGCCGAGGAGAAGGTCATTGATGTCGTCCAGTACGACATCTTCCGGCACGGTTTCACGCGCTGGCTGGCGACTGGGCGGCAACTGGACGCCTGGGGCGCGCAGTCCGCGCCGCACCATTACGGCGGGCACTACGGCAACTACGCCGCCTGCCACCTCGCGGGCGCGATCGAGGGCTTTACCTTTGTCGAATGGGATGAGGCCACGACACCGGGGCTTGCCGCGCCCGGCTATGTTCTGCAAGATGGCTGGGTCAGCGTGCCCAACACGCCCGGCTTCGGCCTGGAACTGGACGACGCAGCGTTCCAGGCCGCCGTCACGGCCAACGGCTTCAGCGTAAGTCGTGAGTCGTGAGTGCGTGAGCCGTGAGTGGCTTGGGACTGGCCCTGCGCCAGCAGTCAGGCATTGTGCTATTCTGAAGCCTCTCACGACTCAAGCACTCACGCACTCACGACTGGGAAAGGGGAAGGAATGGCAGAGCGTGTCAAGCTGGCCCTGGTCGGCTGCGGCGGCATGGGTCGCCGGCACCTGGCGGGGCTGGCGGAACTCGCGCGTAGCGAGCACAACAACATTGATCTGGTCGCCGTCTGTGACCTCAACCAGCAGAACGCCGATGACCTGGCCGACGAAGCGGAAGCCTTGATGGGCGTCAACGTGCCGGTCTTCACCGACGCGGCGCAGATGGTGCGCGAAGTCGAAGGGCTGCAAGCGGCCGACTGCACGACCGACACCGGCTCGCATCACAAGGCGGCGACGGGGCTGCTCGACCTCGGGCTGCACACGATGTGCGAAAAGCCGCTAGCCCTGACTATGCGCGGCTGCAACCAGATCACCGCCGCTGCCGAGCGCTCGGGGAAAATCCTGTCTATCGCCGAAAATTATCGCCGTGACCCGATCAACCGCCTGGCCCGCGCGCTGCTCGACTACGGCGCGATCGGCGAGCGTCAGTTCATCATGGAGACGAGCGTCGGCGGGCGCGACGCCATCCTCATCACGCCCTGGCGGCACATGAAACTGGCCGGCACGATGCCACTCGACGCGGGTGTCCACAACGCCGACATCTTGCAGTACTACTTCGGCGACGCCGCCAGTGTCTTCGGCCAGGCCCGCCTCTACGAGACCACGCGCTATCGCCGCAACACCGCCGGTCCGGGCGGCTTCTACGAAAAGTGGGCCGCCAACATGCCGGAGCAGATCACGCCGACCGGTGAGGACGCGATCTTCAGCCTGATCACCTTCGCCAACGGCGCGCTCGGTCAATGGGTCAACCACCACGCCGGCCACGGTGAGCCGTTTCACCACCGGATGGTTTTTGGCACGAAAGGCTCCCTCGCCTCGCCC
>DASUBC010000048.1:0-7864 GCA_035763465.1 Thermomicrobiales bacterium | reverse complement strand
CTGGCTCCGCAACATCCGCGCGCGGCCCGCGCTCGAAGTCCGCATCGGGCACGAGCGTTTTGTGCCGGACCAACGCCTGCTCAGTCCCGTCGAGGTCGAGGCCGAACTGGCGGCCTACGCCCGGCGCTATCCCTGGCGCGCGCGCGTGCTCCCGCGCGTCCTCGGCTGGGGCGACAGCGCCGCCCCCACCGACCTGCGTGACTTCGCCACCGCCCTGCGCATGGTGGCGTTCCGGCCACGACTGGCGCGGCGGTAACTGAGGCGTGAGAGCGTGAGAGCGTGAGAGCGTGAGTCGTGAGTCGTGAGTTGCTTGGGACACGCACTGCGCTATCAGATAGGCATTGCGCTGACTTAAACCTTCTCACGACTCACGACTCACGCCTCACGACTCAGGCGGCGGGCATGGTGCGGCAGTAGCACGAGGCCACGATGGGAACGTCCGCCCGCGCCGCCGCCAGGTCGAGGCGGCCCTTGATCAGCGCGGCGAGGTCGTCCTTGCCCTGGCGCACCAGGCACTCATGGTAGCCATGCAGGCTCCAGACATTCTCCGGGTGCTGGCAGGCGCGCGATAGCGTGCCGTCCAATCCCAGGTCGGCGCGGTAGACCGCCTCGGCCTCCGCGACGTGCCCCTGTTCGAGCAGGAGCGCCCCCAGGGCGTGGCGCGACGGCTGCATCCAGGCCCAGGGTTCGGCGTAGGGCAGGCTATCTTCCAGCGCGACGGCCCGGCGCAGGTGGGCGAAGGCGGTCGCGTAGGCGCCCTGGCGGTACGCCAGTTCGCCGTCCAGCATCGCGGCGGCGACAGCCAGCACGTCAATGCTCGGGTTATTCTGGAAGTAGCGCGTCTCCGGCACCCGGTCCAGCGCCGCCTGGAACCCGGCCCGCTCCCGCTCGGCCTCGGCCACCCGCCCGGTGGCGGCGAACGCCACCCCGCGCGCGTAGTGCGTCATCGCGGTCGTGACGCAGTAGAGGTCGGGATCGGCCGGCAGCGGCGTCTCCATCAACTCCTGCCACTGCCCGAAGCGGACGAGGACATGCAGGCCGAGCGGCACGAACGGTTCGAGCCAGTCGGCCATCGGCGGCGTCGGCACGCGCAGCAGTTCGTCCGGAATGGTCCGCAGCATCTCGTCGGCGGCGGCCCGCGCGGCCTCGTACTGGCCCAGGTACATCGCCCCGTACATCGCGAAGTGGTAGTTATGGACGCGATAGAGCGTGTAGAAGTTCATCGGCCCGGCCTGCGCCAGAAACTTGCGGTCGGCGACAATCGCGGTCTGGTTCCAGACAAGCACGTTGTGGTAGTGCCCGCAGAGCACGTCAATGTGGGTGGACATGTGCTGGAGGTGGCCGGCGTCGGGGACGAGGCCGCGCAGCCAGTCCGCCGCGCGCAACGCCCGCTCCGGGAAGGGCGACATCTCCAGCAGGTGGATATACATATGCAGGATGCCGGGGTGGACGCGACTCGCCGGGTCCGCCAGCGCCCGTTCCAGCACCTGTTGCGCCTCCGCCGTGCTCGCGCCCTCCTGCGGCGCGCCGGTGGTCAGGTCCCACAACTGCCAGGGCGTCCGGGTCATCAGCGCCTCGGCGCAGAGCGTCGCGATGTCGAGGTCGCCGCTGTAATCGCGGTAGACCGCGCGCATGGCGTCGGCGTAGGCGTCCATCCACGCGGCCAGGTCTTCGACCGGCTCGGGCGCGACCGCCGCCGGGTAGCGCGCCGCCAGGGCGGTGATGAGCGCCCGTTCGACCGGGTCGGCGCGGTCCAGCAGGGCCAGCGCCTGCCCGGTCGCCGCGTGGCACTTGCTGACGGTTGCCGCCAGGTCTACCGGGTCGAAGAACTCCCACGGCTTGTTGTAGTTGGGGCCGGCGGCGTAGGCCAGGCCCCAGTAGGCCATTGGGCAGGCCGGGTCCGCCGCGATGGCCTGCTCGAAGCAGCGGATGGCTTCCTCGTGATTGAAGCCGTAGGTCCAGATAAGGCCGCGATCGAACCAGCGTTGCGCGTCCGGCGAGGCGGTGGTGATGGCCCGGTGATGGTCGCCGAGAGCGTAATACTCGGACATGGCCGTCCTCCTTCGATGAGCCAGCGCAGGCGCCGCGGAGACGAGAGGCAGTTTCCCCCAATCATCGCAGAAATGCGCGAGCGGGGCCAAGGAGAAGTTGAGAGGCAGTGGCCGGCCGGCGGGCCAGTGCTTCGACCGAAATCTGAACTCATACATTGACCGAGGGGGCGTGCGGGCGCATACTGCGCTTGACGCCTACCTAGTGCGACAGGTGGTTGCGCGGCGATCGGGGCAAGGCATGGGGGCGCCAACTCTCGCCATCCGGCTCTTCGGTGCGCTTGACCTGCGCCTGGGCGAGGCCGCGCTGCCGCCGCTCGATTCGGCGCGCGCCGAGTCGTTGCTCGCCTATCTCCTTCTGCACCGCGAGGCGCCCCAGGCGCGCCAGCGCCTCGCGTTCCTGCTCTGGCCCGACTCGACCGAGGCGCAGGCACGGACGAACCTTCGCCATCTGCTCCACCAGCTCCGCCGCGCTCTGCCCGTGCTCGACCACTACCTCGACGTCACGCCCCGGACGCTGCAATGGCGGGCGGCGGCCCCTTTCTGGCTCGACGTCGCCGCGTTTGACGCAGCGATTGCACGAGCGGAGCGCGCGACCGCCGACGGCGGCCTCGCCGCGCTGCAAGAAGCCGTGGAACTCTACCAGGGCGACCTCCTGGCTGGGTGTTACGAGGAGTGGCTGCTCGGCGAGCGCGAGCGCCTCCTCCAGCGCTATCTCGCGGCGGTCGCGCGCCTCGCCGAATTGCTCGCTGCGCGGGGCGACTACGCCGGGGCGATCGCCTACGCGGAGCGGCTCAGGCGGCACGACCCGCTGCGCGAGGAAACGTACCGCCTGCTCATGCGCCTGCACGACGCGGGCGGCGACCGCGCGCGGGCGCTGCGGGTCTACCACGCCTGCGCCGCGCTGCTGGAGCGTGAGCTGGGCGTCGAACCCTCGGCGGCGACGCGCGCGGCCTACGAGGCGCTGCTGCCGCCGAGGCGGGACGCCGGCAGACCAGCCACGCGGCCGGTCGGCCCACCGTTCGTCGGCCGGGCGGACGAGCGCGCGCGCCTGGCGGCCCTCTGGCGCGCGGCCGAACGCGGGCGGGCACAGTTCGTCCTCGTCAGCGGCGAGCCGGGCATCGGGAAGACGCGCCTGGTGGAAGAGTTCCGAACGTGGTGCGCCCAGCGCGGCGCGCTGACCGCCGGGGCACGGGCGTATGCTGCCGAAGGGGCGCTCGCCTACGGGCCGGTGGTGGCCTGGCTCCGCTCCGAGGCGCTGGGGCGGCACCTGGCGCGGCTGGACCGGCCGCACCTGGCCGAACTCGCGCGCCTGCTGCCGGAACTGCTGGCGGCACAGCCGGCCCTCACCCGCCCGGAGCCGCTCCCCGCAGACGAGCAGCGGCAGCGCCTCTTCGACGCCATCAGGCGGGCGCTCCTCGCGCCCGGCGAACCGCTCCTGCTCGTGGCCGACGATCTGCACTGGTACGACCGCGAGACGCTGCAATTCCTCCACTACCTGCTGCGTGCCGCGCCCACCGCGCGCCTGCTGGTCGCCGCGACGGCCCGCCGCGAGGAACTGGTCGGGCGCCAGCCGCTGCTCCAGTTCCTCGCCGGGCTGCGGGTGCTGGAGCAGTGCGCCGAGATTGACCTTGCGCGGCTCACGCAGGACGAGACGGCCGCGCTCGCCGCCCGGCTGGCCGGGGAACCGCTGGCGGAGACCGGCGCGGCTCACCTCTACGCGGCGACCGAGGGCAACCCGCTGTTTGTGGTGGAGGCGGTGCGCGCCGGCTGGCGGGGCGATGCGGGCGCGCGGTCGTGGCTCACGCCGAAGGTGCAGGCGGTGATCGAGGCCCGGCTCACGCAGTTGTCCGCGCCGGCCCGCGCGCTGGTCGGCGTCGCCGCGACGATCGGGCGCGAGTTCACGGCGGAGGTGCTGGCGCGGGCGAGCGAGGCCGACGAAATGACCTTCGTCCGCGGCCTGGACGAACTCTGGCAGCGCCGCCTCGTCCGCGAACAGGGGCGCGACGCCTATGATTTCAGCCACGGCACGATCCGCGAGGTCGCCTACCGCGCGCTCAGTCCCATGCAGCGGCGCCAGCACCATCTCCGCGTCGCCCGCGCGCTGGAGCGAGGGAATGCCGACGATGCCAGGCCGGCGAGCGGGCAGATCGCGGCGCACTACGACCGCGCCGGCGCGGCCGACCAGGCGATTCTGTGGTACGAGCGCGCGGCCGAGGCGGCGCTGCACCTGCACGCCAGCCCCGAGGCGGTCCGCCTGCTGGAACGCGCGCTGGACCTTCTCCACACGCTCCCAGAGACCACCGAGCGCCAGGCGCGGGAACTGGCGCTGCTCACCGCGTTCCCCGCCGCACTCGGGTGGGTTCAGGGGTTCCAATCGCCGCGCCTGGCCGAGGTGCAGCAGCGCGCGCTCGCGCTGACACAGATTCTCGGGCGCGAACCGGACCCGCCGCTCCTCCGTTCGCTGGCGCTGGCCAGCCTCTCCGGCAACGACTTCGCGGCAGCGCGGCGGCTCGCGGCGCGGCTGCGGGCGCGCAGCGAGCGCGACACCGACGCAGTGCTGCTGGTGGAGGCCGAGTATGTGCTGGGAGTGACGGCCTTCTGGCGGGGCGAGCTCGCCGCCGCCCGCGCCCATTTCGAGGCCGCCATCGTGCATTTCCGTCCCGCGCAGCGCCGCACCCACCTGCTGCGGTACGCGCAGGACCCGGAGGTCATCTGCCTGAACCGGCTCGCCTGCACGCTCTGGTTCCTCGGCTACCCCGAGGCGGCGACGCGGGCGTGCGACCGGGGTCTGGCGCACGCCGAGGCGATCGGCCACCCCCACACCCACTCGCTCGCGCTCGTCTTCGCGGCGCTGCTGGCGCTGGAGGCGCGCGAGCCGGAGCGCCTGCACGCGTGCGTGGCGCGGTTCGCCGCCTTCGGCGGTGGGTACGACCTGTGGCACACCCAGGCGCTGGGCGAGGTGCTGACGGGCTATATCGAGGCGCTCGACGGTGCGGCGGCCGGCATCGCGCGCATCAGGCGCGCCATTGCCGCCGCGCCCACGGTCGCCCCGGCGCCAGGGCACGACGCACTCCGCCACCGCCTGCTCCTGGCGGCCTGCGAGGTAGCGGGGGACGTGCGAACAGGGTTGGCGGCGGCCGAGCGCCTGCTGGCGATGGGCGAAGCCGCCGGCTTGTGGCAGGCCGAGGCCCGGCGGATGCGCGCGGTGTTCCTCGCGGCCCTGGACGCGCCGGGGCGAGAGGTTGAGGCAGAGTTCGCCCACGCGCTCCAAACCGCACGAGACCAGGGGGCGCGATCGCTCGAACTTCGGGCCGCGACGAGTTTGCTCGACTACCGGCTGCGGCATGGCGACGGCCCAACGGTGGATGCCGCGCGCGCACGCCTCGCCGCCGTCCTCGCCGGGTTCAGCGAAGGCCAGGACACCCCGGCCCCACGCGAGGCCGCCGCGCTGCTCACCCAGACCTGAAACCGCACTCCCGCAGCGCCGGCCCCAGGAACGCCCCGTGGAACGCTGCCGGAACGCTGCCGCGCCTATGCTGCGAGCAGCGGACCGGCGCGGACCGATCCCAGGGATGCCATCGCTGCTCAGGAGGACTGCTATGTACGATGCCATCGTCGTCGGCGCCCGCTGCGCCGGGTCCCCAACCGCCATGCTGCTGGCCCGCAAGGGCTATCGCGTCCTGCTCCTCGACCGCGACACCTTCCCCAGCGACCACATGTCCACGCACTGGATCCATCAGCCCGGTGTCGCGCGGCTCGCGCGGTGGGGGCTGCGGGAGCGCCTGGCCGCCACCGGCTGCCCGCCGATTACCTCGATCACCATGGATGTCGGCCCCTTCGCCCTCCGGGGCACACCGCCGGCGGCCGGCGACGTCGCGGAGGGCTATTGTCCCCGGCGGACTGTGCTCGACAAGATTCTGGTTGACGCCGCCATCGCGGCCGGCGCGGAACTGCGCGAACGCTTCTCGGTCCAGGACCTCGTCTGGGACGGCGACCGCGTCAGCGGCATCACCGGCCGGTCCGCCACGGGCACGACCGTGACCGAGCGGGCCAGGATCGTGATCGGGGCCGACGGTCTCCACTCGCTCGTCGCCCGGCAGGTCGCGGCGCCGGTCTACAACACCCGGCCAACCTACGCCTGCGCCTACTACAGTTACTGGAGCGGCGTGCCGCTGGACGGCGTCGAGTTCTACCCCCGCGAGCACCGCGGCCTCGGCGTCCTTCCCACCCATCAGGGACTCGCCTGCATCATCGTCGGCTGGCCGCACGAGGAGTTCGCCGCCTACCGTGCCGATGTCGAAGGGAATTACCTGAAGACGCTGGAATTGGCGCCTGCGCTGGCGGAGCGGGTGCGTCAGGGGCGGCGGGAGGAGCGTTTCACCGGCACGGCCGAAATGTTCAACTTCTTCCGCCGGCCCTACGGACCGGGCTGGGCGCTGGTCGGGGATGCCGGCTATCACAAGGACCCGATTACGGCGCAGGGCATCAGCGACGCCTTCCGGGCTGCCGAGCTGGTGGCGGAAGCGGTGGCTGCCGGCCTCTCCGGTCAGCGGCCAATCGAGGATGCACTGGCTGAGTACGAGCAGCGGCGCAACGAGGCGGCGCTGCCGGTGTACGACCTCACCTGCCAATTCGCGACGCTGGAACCGCCGCCACCGGAGATGCAGCAACTCTTCGCGGCGTTGCGGGAGAATCAGGCGGACACCGACCGCTTCATGGGGCTACTGGCGGGGACCACGCCGGTGCCGGCGTTCTTCGCCCCGGAGAACATCGGGCGCATCATGGGCGCGGCGCAGGCGCAGGCCGCCGTGTAGCGGCAGCGCCGCGCGGTTCTCAGTAAGCGATGGTAGAGAACGACGGGAGACCCAGGCGCCGGTGTTGCCTGGGTTCCGTCGCCTCACCAACGAGGCTGGAAGGTGACGGACAACCGGGCGGCCCGTGATCCCACGCGCGAAGCGGCGCGACGGCGCTCCCACCTCTTCGTCGTCCGCCTCTGGCGTGAGGAGGCGGCCGGTGGGCCGGAGTATCGCGGGAGCGTGCGGGACGTGGTCAGCGGCGCGTTCCGCCACTTCCGCGCGTGGCCGGACCTGACCGCTTTCCTGGTCGCGTGGGTCGAGGAAGCGGAAGGCGCGCCGCCGGCCCCGTCCGCGGGCGAACGCCACGGTGATGGCGGCGGCGCGTGACGAGCAGGCGATGCAGTGCTGATCGTCCAGTGGACACCCATTGACAAGCGTCGCGTGTCCTTCTACGGTTGCTGCGGAACGCAAGGCACTGCTGCGCCGGCGAGGGAGCCAGATGCACGAGGCGGCAAACAGCGGCCCGGCGGACGAGGTGCGGCTGGCCGAGCTCATTGCCGCGCTCTCGCTGGCGCTCGACCTCGGCATGGGGCAGCCGCTGGAGCAGGCGCTGCGGACCTGCCTGCTGTCGGTGCGCCTCGCCGAGCGCGTGGGCCTGGGGAGCCGTGAGCAGACGCAGGTCTACTACGTGGCCCTACTGCGCTTCCTCGGCTGTACCGCCGATGCCCACGAGACCGCCGCCATCGTCGGCGGCGACGAACTCGCCTTCCGCGCCACGATCGCCCCGGTGCTGGGCGGCGCCCAGCACGAACTCCTGGCACGAGTCGTCACCCACCTCGGCCGCGACCAGGGGCCACTCCAGCGCGCGCAGATCGTGGGGGGATTCCTCCGCCACGGCGCGCAAATCCGGGAAGGCGCGCGCGCGCATTGCGAACTGGCGGAGCGCCTGGCGGCGCGCCTGGGCCTCGACCAGGGCGTGCGGCTGGGCCTGGCCCACGCCCTGGAGCGCTGGGATGG
>DASUBC010000047.1:0-2080 GCA_035763465.1 Thermomicrobiales bacterium | reverse complement strand
GTTGGCCCACCAGTTGCCTGGCCCCAGTCCCCGTGAGGGACTTCGTGGCGCGTAGCGCCCTTCGCGCCGAATTCATTCGGCGCAGCCCTTCAGCAGCGCCACGCTAGCGGACAGCCACCGTGCTGCCCCAAATCACTCCCTACTCTCGACTCGCCCCACGCCCCGACCCGGCACGGGCGACGAGAGGACCAGCGAGGTCGTCGGCTGGCCGTAGGGCAGCAGCCGGTCAATGAAGGCTTCCAGGTGGGCGATCGAGGCGACGACGACTTTCAGAATAAAGGCGTCGCTGCCGGTGATCCGGTGACATTCGAGCACTTCAGGCGACTCGCGCGCGATGTTGCCGACCTGCGGTCCCGGCGAGGAGCAGCGAATGAACGCGGTAATCGGCAGCCCAAGTTTCGCCGCGTTCACCTCGGCGCGATAGCCCGTGATGATGCCCGCCTCCTCCAGCCGGCGCAGCCGTTCGGCCACGGCGGACGGCGATAAGCCGACCCGCGCGCCAAGCTCGCTGTACGAGAGTCGCGCGTCGCGCTGCAACTCCTGAAGCAAGCGCCAGCCAACGACATCGAGCAAGCGGTCGGAATCAGCGGGCATTCGGGCAAATCTCCCTGATTTTCGCGGCCAGGCGCGCGAAACTCCGTGCGTTTCGCCTGTATTATCGCCAGCGTCGCGAGTATAGTAAAGACGCGGTGATCGTGCCGGAATATAGTGACGCGTCCGCGCGGGCGCCACGCACAGAGGGAGCAGAAGCAATGACGAACGAGCGGCCCCAGGTCAAAAAAGCAGTGCTGGCCTATTCCGGCGGCCTCGATACCTCGGTGATTATCCCCTGGCTGCGGGAGAATTATGGCTGTGAGGTCATCGCCTACGCCGCCGATCTCGGCCAGGAGGAGGAAATCGAGGGCTTGGAAGAGAAGGCGCTCAAGACCGGCGCCAGCAAAGCCTATATCGAAGACCTGCGCGCGGAGTTCGTCAAAGATTATGTCTTCCCGGTCATCCGCGCGGGCGCGCTCTACGAACGCAAGTACCTCCTCTCGACCAGCATGGCCCGCCCACTCATCGCGAAGCGCCAGGTCGAGATCGCCGCGTTGGAAGGCGCCGACGCCGTCGCGCACGGCTGCACCGGCAAGGGCAACGACCAGGTCCGCTTCGAGTTGACCTTCAAGGCGCTCAACCCGAAACTGACGGTGATTGCTCCCTGGCGCGAATGGGACTTGCGCTCTCGCGAGGACGAGATCGAGTACGCCCGGCGGATGGAGATTCCGGTCACCGCGACACTGGAGAAGATTTACAGCCGCGACCGCAACATCATGCACCTGTCGCACGAAGGCGGCGTGCTGGAAGACCCCTGGAATGAGCCGCTGGAGGACATGTACGAGCTGACGAAGTCGCCCGAATCGGCGCCCGACCGCCCGACGGAACTGACAATCAGTTTCGAGCAGGGGTATCCGACGAGGGTAGATGGCGAGGCGCTGGCGCCGCTGGCGCTCTTGCAGCGCCTGAACCAGCTCGGCGCGGAGAACGCGATCGGGCGGATTGACCTGGTCGAGAACCGGCTCGTCGGCATGAAGTCGCACGGCGTCTACGAGACGCCCGGCGGCACCATCCTCAGCACGGCGCACCGCGAGCTGGAAAGCATCTGCCTCGATCGAGACACACTGCACTACAAAGATTTGGTCGCGCAGCGGTACGCCGAACTGGTCTACGACGGCAAGTGGTTCACGCCGCTGCGCGAGGCGTTCGACGCTTTCGTGGACGTGACGCAGCAGACGATGACCGGCGACGTGCGCCTGAAACTCTACAAGGGCAACTGCATCGTCGTCGGCCGCCGCTCGCCGTACAGCCTCTACCGCGAGGACTTCGCGACCTTCGGCGAAGAAGACGTCTACGACCAGAAAGACGCGGTCGGCTTCATCAACCTCTTCGGCCTGCCGCTGAAAGTCCGCGCCCTCCTCGAAGGCCGGGGGCAGGAGAGCAAGTAGCGACGGGATTTTAGCGCAGAGCGCGCAGAGGACACAGAGAGGAACGAGAGAAGAGGCGCGGTGGCGCTATCCGGTAGTCAGTTCTTGACCAACCACGT
>DASUBC010000046.1:0-6299 GCA_035763465.1 Thermomicrobiales bacterium | reverse complement strand
CGCTACGACGTGCTGCAAGACCCGCAGCCACTCGTGCTGAAGACGGCCGGCGGCGAGATTGACATGCAGGACCGCAATGTCGCCACCAACCAGAACAAGCCGGTGCTCACCGACAACCAGCAGAAGGGCAACTACCACTTCTTCGAGACCGTGCCCTCGAGCATGAACACCTGCTCGATCGCCTTCAACCTGAACCACAAGGACCCGGCGCTCAAGAAAGTTTTCCAGGATAAGAACTTCCGGATCGCGATGTCCTACGCGATCAATCGTCCCGAGGTCATCAACACCGTCTTCGTCGGCCAGGGCGAGCCGTGGCAGCTGGCGCCGCGTAAGGAAACGCAGTACTACAACGACCAGCTCGCCAAGCAGTACACCGAGTACGATGTCGCCAAGGCCAACCAGATCCTCGACCAGGCCGGCTATAAGAAGGGCGCGGACGGGATGCGGACGCGGACCGACGGCCAGAAGCTGAGTTTCACCGTCGAGGCGACGGCCGCGAACACCGACCAGGTGGACGTGATGAAACTCGTCGTCGGCTACTGGAAGGCCGTCGGTGTGGACGCGCAGCTGAAGCCGGAAGACCGCTCGCTGATGTACACGCGCAAGAACGCCAATGAGTGCGACTGCGTCATCTGGGGTGGTGACGGTGGGTCCACCGACGCTATCCTGGAGTGCCGCTGGTACTTCCCGTTCAGCAACGAGTCGAACTACGCCGAGGGGTGGTACACCTGGTACGCCAAGCCGTCGAACCCGCAGGCCCAGCCGGAAGAGCCGCCCGCCGACACCAAAAAGCAGATGGATCTGTACGACAACGTCGTGCAAGGATCGGGCGACCCGGCGAAGCAACTGGACGCCTTCAAGCAGATCCTGCAAATCGCGGCGGACCAGTTCTACGCCATCGGGGTCAGCCTGCCGTCGAATGGCTACGGCGTCGTGAAGAACAACTTCCACAACGTGCCGAAGACCATGCCCGGCTCCTGGCTCTACCCGAATCCGGGACCGACCAACACCTGCACGTATTACATCTCGAAATAGCGCGACTTGCTCCTGCTGCCCCGTCTGGTATGATACCGGCGGGGCAGCACCACAACCATCGGGCGCCGGACAGGCCGGACCACCGCCCACAAACCACCTCACGCCGACTGGAGCACAGCGATGTTACAGTACATCATCCGGCGTATCTTCCTGATGATCCCGACGGTCTTCATCATCTCGATCATCGTCTTCTTCATCATCCAGTTGCCGCCAGGCGACTTCCTGACGACCCTCGTCAGCGCGATGGCGAGCCAGGGGGAGACGGTGGACCAGACCGCGCTGCAAGCGCTCCGGGATCAGTACGGGCTGGGGCAGCCGATCTATGTCCAGTATTACAAGTGGATGTCCAACATCCTGCTCCACGGCGACTTCGGCCAGTCCTTCGAGTACAACCGGCCCGTCTCATCGCTGATCGGCAGCCGCATGGCGCTGACGATGGTCATCTCCATCTTCTCCTTATTCGTCACCTGGATCATCGCGTTCCCGATCGGGATCTTCTCGGCGGTGAGGAAATACTCAATCGGGGACTATATATTTACGCTCATCAGTTTCATTGGGCTGGCAATTCCCGAATTCATGCTCGCCCTGGTGCTGATGTACATCTCCTTTAAGTATCTCAATCAAAGCGTCGGTGGACTGTTCTCCCCTCAGTATGTTGACGCCGCCTGGAGTTTCGGCAAGATACTCGACCTACTCCAGCATATGTGGATCCCGGTGATCATCATCGGCGCGGCGTCCACCGCCGGACTTGTCCGCATCCTGCGCGCCAACCTGCTGGACGAACTGAACAAACCCTATGTCGTCACCGCCCGCGCAAAGGGCCTGCCCGAGCGCAAACTGCTGTTGAAATACCCCGTCCGCCTCGCGCTCAACCCCTTCATCAGCACGGTCGGCTGGATTCTCCCCGGCATCTTCTCCGGTGAGGCGATTATCGGTATTGTGCTCAGTTTGCCGACCGAAGGGCCGCTGCTGTTGCACGCGCTCGAATCGCAGGACATGTACCTGGCCGGCAGCTTAATCTTCTTGCTCACGATTCTGACCGTGGTTGGCACGCTGCTGTCCGACATCGCCCTGGCGATACTCGATCCACGGATTCGCTATCAATAGCGCCAGAACCTGGAGGATGGGAGGGTCTTGACAGTCGTGGCGGATTGGGGCAGGCTAGCAGTTACCGCAGCTATTCCAGTCACCTGACGCCCGAAGGCTGGCAAGCGACGCAGGAAGGGGCCGAAACGATGAGCGGCGAAGTCGAGCAAGACAAACTGGCCGAGATGGCGGGACTGGAGGGCACAGGCGCCGCGACGGGCGTGATCGCGCCGCCCGGCGTCGCGCGGGAGGAGGTCGAGACGACCGCCGCTGTCGCGTCGCAGTGGCAGTTGATGTGGTGGAAGTTCCGCAAGCATAAGCTGGCGATGATTGGCGGGACGGTGACGATTATCGTCTATCTGATCGCCATCTTCGTGGAACCGCTGGCGCCATTCGACCCCAACAAAGTCGCGGCCACCTATACCTACGCGCCGCCGCAGCGCATGCACTTTATTGACAAGACTGGTGGCGGCACGAAATACCATCTCTACGTCTTCGGCTACAAGTCGGTCATTGACAAAGCGTCGCTGCGCCGCACCTTCACCACCGACGAATCGGTGGTTATTCCGGTGCGCTTCTTCGTCCAGGGGTACCACTACAAACTCATCGGCCTCATTCCGTGGGACCGGCACCTGATTGGCCCGGCTGATCCGAGCCAGCCGATGTACCTGCTCGGCGCTGACCACCTCGGTCAGGATCTCTTTAGCCGGTTGATCTACGGCACCCGGATTTCGATGTCGATCGGTCTCTTCGGCGTCTTCATGAGTCTGATCCTCGGCATCTTGCTCGGTGGGATCTCCGGCTACTTTGGTGGCGTGGTTGATACGCTGCTGCAACGTCTGATCGAGATGCTACGCTCCATCCCGACGATTCCGCTCTGGTTGGGCCTGGCGGCGGCGCTGCCGAAAACCTGGGGACCACTCAAGGTCTATTTCGGCATCACGATCATCCTCTCGCTGATCGGCTGGACCGGCCTGGCGCGCGTCGTGCGTGGGCGCTTCCTCTCCCTGCGTGAGGAAGATTTCGTGATGGCGGCGCGGCTGGACGGGTGTAGCGAAATGCGGATTATCAGCCGCTACATGGTGCCGTCCTTTCTCAGTCACATCATCGCTTCGCTGACGCTGGCAATTCCCGGCACGATTCTGGCCGAGACGTCGCTGAGTTTCCTCGGTCTCGGCCTTCGGCCGCCGCTGAACAGTTGGGGTGTGTTGCTGCAAGAAGCGCAGAACGTGCGCGCGGTGGCGACCGCGCCCTGGCTGCTCCTGCCCGGCGTCATGGTCGTGATCGCGGTGCTGTCGTTGAACTTCCTGGGTGACGGTCTGCGCGACGCGGCCGACCCGTATGCGTCGTGACGAAGTCGTGAGAGCGTGAGAGCGTGAGAGCGTGAGACGCCGGGATGGCGTTGCGCCAGCAAATCAGCGCCGTGCTGACCGGACCCTACTCACGCACTCACGCACTCACGACTCACGACTCGCGAAGGGGGAGAGGATGGCCGGCACGGATGTACTGCTCGAAGTCAAGGGACTCAAGACCTATTTCTTCCTTGACGAGGGCACCGTCAAGTCAGTTGACGGTGTGGACCTGACGGTCCACCAGAAGAAGACGCTCTGCATCGTGGGCGAAAGCGGCTGCGGCAAGAGCATCACCGCGCGGTCAATCCTGCAAATCGTCAGTTCGCCCGGCCGGATCGTCGAGGGCGAGATTCTCTACCATCGGGGACACGCGACCGCCTCGTCCAATGGGCACGGGCCGCTCAAGGCCGACGAGGTAGTGGACATCGCGACGCTGAACCCCAAGGGGAACGATATCCGCGACATCCGGGGCAAAGAGATCTCGATGATCTTTCAGGAGCCGATGACGTCACTCAGCCCCGTACATACCATCGGCGACCAGATCATGGAGAACATCCTCCTGCACCTGCCGGTATCGAAGTCCGAGGCGCGCGAGCGGGCGATTGACGTGCTGCGCCGGGTCGGCATCCCGCGCGCGGAGGGCCGCCTCAATACGTATCCCTTTCAGCTCAGTGGCGGTATGCGCCAGCGCGCCATGATCGCGATGGCGCTCTCCTGTAATCCCAGCCTGCTGATCGCCGACGAACCAACGACCGCGCTCGACGTGACGACCCAGGCGCAGATCCTTGACCTGATGCGCGAATTGCAGGACGAGTACGGCATGGCGATCATCTTCATCACGCACGATCTGGGCGTGGTGGCCGAGATCGCCGACGATGTCGCCGTGATGTATCTGGGTATTGTCGCCGAGCACGGCTCAGTTGATGAGATCTTCCACAACCCGAAACATCCCTATACGCAGGCGCTGCTGGAGTCAATCCCGAAACTCGGACAGAAAACCGGGAAACGGCTGGCGTCCATCCGCGGCATCGTGCCAGACCCGTACAACCGGCCAATTGGCTGTCCATTCAATACCCGCTGCGACCAGATGATGCCGGGTATCTGTGACCAACGCGTGCCGCCGAGCATCAATTTTGGCGAAGGGCGAGACGTGCGCTGCTTCCTCTATGGCGGCGCCGAGGATTTGGGAGGACCCCATGGCCGCTAGTACCGTCACCCGCGCGCAACCGCCAACGCAAGTGGCCGAGCAGGCGCTGTTGGAGGTCGAGAACCTCCAGATGCATTATCCGATCACCCGCGGCTTCATGCGCCGGCAGGTTGGCGCGGTCAAGGCCGTTGACGGCGTCAACTTCGCTATTCAGCCCGGCGAAACACTGGGGCTGGTCGGCGAGAGCGGCTGCGGCAAGACGACGACCGGCCGCTGCATTCTGCGCGCCCTGACGCCAACCGGCGGCCACATTCGCTACCACCGGACCGATGGGCAGATCGTGGACTTGACGACCCTCAGCAACCGCGAACTCAAGTCCTACCGGCGCGAAATCCGGATGATCTTCCAGGATCCGTATTCGTCGCTCAATCCGCGCATGACCCTCTACCAGATCATCTCCGACCCGCTGAAAGTCAACGGCGAAAAAGCGGGGCGAGCGATGGAGGACCGCGTCGCGGCCCTGCTCCGGCGGGTCGGACTGCGGCCTGAGTATATGCGCCGCTATCCGCATGCCTTCAGCGGTGGCGAGCGGCAGCGTGTCAGCATCGCCCGCGCGCTCGCGCTGAATCCGCGCCTGGTCGTCGCGGACGAGGCGGTGTCGGCCCTTGACGTGTCGGTGCGCGCCCAGATTCTGAACCTGCTGGAAGATTTGCAGGAGGAGATGGGGCTGACCTATCTTTTCATCGCGCACGATCTCAGCGTTATCGAGCACATCTGTGACCGGGTGGCCGTGATGTACGTCGGCAAGCTGGTCGAACTGGCGGAAACTGAAGAGTTGTACCGCAATCCGCTCCATCCCTATACAGAAGCGCTGCTCTCGGCCGTGCCGATCGCTGACCCGCGCCTGCGCGACAAGAGCCGGCGCATTCACCTGCAAGGCGAGGTACCGGATCCGGCGAACCCGCCCAGCGGCTGCTACTTCCACCCGCGCTGCCGCTACGCGCAAGAACGCTGTAGCCAGGAAGAACCACCACTGCGCGAAATCGTGCCCGGCCACTTCGCGGCCTGCCACTTCTCGGAAGCACTGAAATTGCGTGGTGTGGTCGGTGAGGGTTTGGTTGGGTAAGCCGGATAGCGCTGATAATTTGCCAGCTGTCAATGGCGCCAGGCCACCGGAGCATCAGCAACAGGCACGAGAACAGCCAGCAGGCGTCCCGCAACGCACACCAGCGGTGACGCCAGGGGCGCCGCCGGAGCGCCCCCCGGACCGTCCGCCAGCGCCGCGCCCGCCGCACTGGCTGCGGACGCACGGCGCGAGTGCGCTGCGCGCGATCGGGTGTTATGTCGCCTGGTTTGCTCTCTCCGCTTTCAGCCTCTGGATTCTGATCGAGTTGCGCGTCGCGCTCCTGACGATCATCACCTACGTGCGGCTGCAAGTCATCGGCGTAGCCGTTGGCGAATCGGTTTCGACCCGCGGCCAGTTGCATGTCGCCGATCAATGGATCGTCATCGTGCTCGCGATCGGCTGGCTGGGCTTCGTGGTCTGGCTGGAATCGTACCTGCGCGCCGGGCTGCAACGCGGCGCGCTCGCGGCGCGCGTCGCGCGCATCGCGCTCTGGATGGTCGTGTTGCTTGGCGTCGCGTATGGATTGGAGGAGGTCTTCACGCGCCTGTAGGGG
>DASUBC010000045.1:0-8430 GCA_035763465.1 Thermomicrobiales bacterium | reverse complement strand
GTTGATATGGTCCTGGCCGACGGCAGCTTTGTCACGGCCAACGCCGACACGCATCCGGACCTCTTCTGGGCCGTGCGCGGCGGTGGCGGCAACTTCGGCGTCGTCACCTCGTTCCTGTTCCGCCTGCACCCGATCAGCACTGTCTATGCCGGGCCGATGCTCTGGGAACTTGGCCAGGCCGAGGAGGTGCTACGGTGGTACCGCGAGTTCCTGCCCGCCGCGCCCGACGAACTCAGCGGCTTCTTCGCCTTCCTGCGCGTGCCCCCCGCCGCGCCCTTCCCGGAGGCGCTGTGGGACCAGACGATGTGCGGCATCGTCTGGTGCTATACCGGGCCGCTCGACCAGGCTGAGGCGACGTTCGCGCCGATCCGCTCGCAGTTTGGTCCGCCCGCCCTCGACTGGGTCGGCCCCATCCCGCACCCGGCCCTCCAGAGCATGTTCGACGCGCTCTACCCGCCGGGCCTCCAGTGGTACTGGAAGGCCGATTTCGTCAACGAACTCTCCGACGCGGCGATCGAGCGCCATATCGAGTTCGGCTCGATGCTGCCGACCTGGCAGTCCACCATGCATCTCTACCCGATTGACGGGGTCGCGGGGCGGGTGGCGAAGGACGCGACGCCGTGGGACTACCGGGACGCGAAGTGGGGCTCGGTGATCGTCGGAGTCAGTTCCGACCCCGCGGACAACCCGCGCCTGATCGCCTGGGCGCGCGACTACTGGGCGGCGCTGCATCCCTACTCGGCTGGCGGCGCCTACGTCAATATGATGATGGACGCGGGGGATGAGGGCACCGACCGGGTGCGCGCGAGTTACCGCGACAGCTATGACCGCCTGGCCGCGATCAAGGCGAAGTACGACCCGGCAAACCTCTTCCACGTCAACCAGAACATCAAACCAGCGTAAGTAGGCGGTAGGCGGTAGGCGGTAGTTCTTCGCCACAAGACAGTGCTGATCTACCAGCACCGTGCAGATAACGAGCAACTATCGTCTACCGTCTACCAACTCGCAAGGAGGCATACCATGTACGGCACCGTCTCGCGAATGCGGCTGAAACCGGGGATGGAAGAGCGAATGCGGCAGATGATGGCGGGCTACGAGTCCATGTCCGTGCCGGGCATGATCGGGTCGCTGGTCTACCAGATGGACGCCAACCCCCAGGAATATCTCCTTGTGGTCGTCTTCAAGGATAAGGAAAGCTATTTCGCCAACGCCAACAGCCCCGAGCAGAACACGCGCTACGAGGCAATGTTGACCATGCTCGACGGCGCGCCGGAATGGCACGATGGCGAGATTCTGCCCGTCTCGCTCGCCACGCAGCTGGGCGCGGGCGCCTCAGCCTAGATGCCAGCGTCCCAGGCGGGCGCGAACATGCACGATTGGCGTGGTTGGCCTGGGGCGCCAGCGCGGTCGCTGAATTCGCACTCCGCACCGCCGCTGGCGCTCCTCCCCCTACATGGCCCGTACCCAACCACGCGGGCGACAACCCCGGCGGCAGGTGGCGCCTCCCCCGCGCCCTCCCTCCGCCGGGGACGCCATTTATGGCGGATGGCCCCCCAGCCCCCCAATGCTGGGGGGAGCACGCTGGTCAAACGCAGCGGTTTACAGATACCCCCGGTGCTTGGGAGAGGTTACTCCCCCCAGCATTGGGGGGCTGGGGGGCCGTCTCGCATCGTCCCGGCACGGAAGCTGCGAGCACGGGCGCGCTGGCCGGCGCCGAAGCGCCGGAAGAATATCGCGAACGTTCGCGTTTCTGTCGTGGTAGAGGGGGTCTGACCCGCCGGCGGCTGGCATGACCGCGTGTGGACACCAGCCAGTTGAGCCGGTACTATACCCCTTCAAGGATGCGGGGCCATTGAGCGCACGGCGTTTGCCTGACAACCAAGACGACGTCGCCCGCCGGGACAACCGTCCGGTGGGCAGGCGGAGAATGTCGGTCGCTGGGGCGGGGGAGACCAGGGATGCGGGACACGGATCGGCGCTGGCGAGCCGGCAACTGATGCACGACCCAGGGTCGCTCAACAGCATCGCGTTTCGCTATGCCCGCTGGCTGCGCGACACCGGCCAGTGGGACGCGATGGACCTCTTTACGAGCGTCATCCACCCGGCGGTTGGCTGGCTGGCGAGCCGGGGCCAGGCCAGTATCATGGACATCAGCCCCAGCATCATCCGGCGCACCGTCCTGGTCGCCCGGCGCGATGGCCTGGACCCCGAACTCGCTATCGGCGCCTGGAACGACTTCTGGACGTATCTCGACAGCGATGGCGTCCCCCACCGGCCTCTCCCGCCCGACCTGCTGGCCTCGATCGCCTGATAGGGTCCACTGTATTCTGGCGATAGAACGAGCCGCCCCGCACCTCAACCTGAGGTGCGGGGCGGCTCGATTCTGCATTCGTTGCCGGCCTGGTGGCTAGCGCCGCAGGCCACTCGCCGCCATCGGCGTGCGCTCCGGCTGGCGATCTGGCACCCGCTCGTCCGTGTCCGCCGCGCGTTCCAGCGCGCCTGGCAGCGCGACTTTCAGTACGTCATCCATCACCGTCGCCGGCACCCAGTGGACGGCGGTCCGCATCTCCTCCGGGATGTCGTCGAGGTCGCCCTCGTTGCGCGCCGGGAAGACGATCGTCCGCAGGCCCGCGCGGTGCGCCGCCAGCGACTTCTCCTTCAACCCGCCGATCGGCAGCACCTGGCCGCGCAGCGTGATCTCGCCCGTCATCGCGACGTCCTCGTTGACCGGGATGCCGGTCAGTAGCGAGACCAGCGCCGTCGCCATCGTCACGCCGGCTGAGGGGCCGTCCTTCGGCACCGCGCCCGCTGGGACGTGGATGTGGATGTCCGAATTCTTCAGGAAGTCCGGGTCCACGCCGAAATCCGCCGCGCGCGACCGCACGTAACTGAGCGCCGCCTGCGCCGACTCCTTCATCACGTCGCCCAGCTGGCCGGTGATGATCAGCTTGCCGTTGCCCGGCAGCTTCGTCGCCTCGATGAAGGTCAGATCGCCACCGACCGAGGTCACAACCATGCCGGTCGCGACGCCGGGGATCGAGGTGCGCGTGGCGATGTCTTCGTAGTAGAAGCGCCGCCGGCCCAGGTACTCGCGCACCAGTTCGGGCGTAACGACCGCCGGCGAACCCTTGCCGGCCGCGATCGCGGTCGCGACCTTCCGGCCGATCGTGCCGATTTCGCGCTCCAGGTTACGGACGCCCGCCTCGCGCGTGTACCCCGCGATGATGGCCTCAAGACCCGCGTCGTCGAAGCGCAGCTCCTCCGGCTTCAGGCCGTTCGTCTTCAACTGCTTCGGCACCAGATAGCGGCTGGCGATTTGCAACTTCTCCTCGTCGGTGTAGCCCGCTACCTGGATGATCTCCATCCGGTCGCGCAGCGGGCCAGGGATCGTGTCGAGCTGGTTCGCCGTGCAGATGAACATCACCTTCGACAGGTCGAACTCCACGTCCAGGTAGTGGTCGCGGAAGGTGTTGTTCTGCTCCGGGTCGAGCACTTCCAGCAGCGCCGACGATGGGTCGCCGCGCCAGTCACTGCCGATCTTGTCCACCTCGTCCAGCACGAAGACCGGGTCGTTCGACCCCGCGCGCCGGATGGACTGGATGATCCGCCCTGGCATCGCGCCGATATAGGTGCGCCGGTGGCCGCGAATCTCGGCTTCGTCGCGCACGCCGCCGAGCGACATCCGCGTCATGTGGCGGCCTAGCGCCCGCGCGATGGACTGCGCCAGGCTGGTCTTGCCAACGCCCGGCGGGCCGACGAAGCAGAGAATCGGCTCATGCCCGCGCTCGGCCGGCTGTACTTCCTCACCAGCAGCTTCAATAGTATCTAGCCGCTCCTTCTTGAGCTTCCGCACCGCCAGGTATTCGAGGATGCGGTCCTTGGCCTTCTCCAGCCCGTAGTGGTCGTCGTCGAGCACCTGCCGCGTCTTCGGGACGTCAATATCGCCCTCGGTGCTGATGTTCCACGGCAGCGCGACCAGCGTGTCGAGATAGGTCTTGATGACGCCATACTCGGCGGCGGCCGGCGGCAGCTTCGTCAGGCGGTCCAACTCATGAAGCGCCTCTTTCTCGGCCTCCTCCGACATGTGCGCGTCCGCAATCTTCTTGCGGTACTCGGCGGCCTCGGCCTCCTGCTCGCTGGTCTCGCCCAACTCCTTCTGGATCGCCTTCATCTGCTCGCGCAGGAAGTATTCGCGCTGGGTCTTGGAGACTTCCTCCTGCACGTCGCTCTGAATCTTTTTGCCCAGTTCCAGCACTTCGAGCTCGCGGCTCATGTGGCTGTTGAGCTCTTCGAGCTTCGCCCGGACATCGTCAAGTTCGAGCAAGTGCTGCTTCTGCTCGGGGTCGAGCCGCAGATTCGACGCGATGAAGTAGACGAGATGCCGCGCCTCTTCGATGTTGATCGCGACCGTCAGCAGATCGTCCGCCAGGTTCGGCGCGATCGAGACCAGCCGCCCGAAGAGGTCGAGCGTGTTCCGCATCAACGCTTGGACTTCGATGTTCTCTTCGTCGCCGACGACCTCCGGCGCGTGAATCACGCGCGCCTTGAGGTAGGGCTGCTCCTGCACGAAGTCGCCCAGGCGGATGCGCTCCAGGCCCTGAATCACCAGGCGCACCGTGCCGTCCGGCACGCGCATCATCTGGTGGATGACGCCCATTGCGCCGACATCGTAGGTGTCGCCCGGCTTGACGTTGTCGCCAGGCTGCTCGGCGTCCTTCTGCATCACCAGCCCGACGAGCCGGTCGCCGTTGATGACGTCGTCAATCAGCCGCAGCGAGCGCGACTGCCCCGCCGCCAGCGGCACTACCGTCTGGGGAAAGACGACCGTGCCGCGCAGCGACAGGATCGGCAACTCGGCCGGCACCGGCTGCGCCGACTTCGGATCGCGTCCCCGCCCGGCCGGTCCGCGCGTCTCTTGCTGTTCCTGATTCGTAGTTTGTTCCTGATCTGTCACACTATCCTGCCTGTCTCGCGCCTCGTCGGCGCGCTGCGCGTTTTGCTCGTTCTCAGCGCGTTCCGGGTCAGTCATACGACCTCCTCCGTGCTGACGCCGTTCTCACCACCGGTCGCCACGCGCACCGAGCGCGGCACGATGCGGCGGGGCGGCACTTTGGGGAGGCGCACCTGCAACATGCCATTCTCATACGACGCCTCGACCTCCTCGGCCGTGATCGCGGAAGGAATGAAGACTTCGGCGGTGAAGGGACCGTAGCTGACGTCCATCTGGTGATAGACGCGCCGCTCTTCGCCCGCGCCACGGCGCCGGATGCCCCGAATCCGCAAGAGATGTTCCTCCACAGAGACATCAAGGTCGCTCTCGTCAATGCCCGCCAGTTCGACACGCACGACGAACGCCTCGCCCGTCTCGTAGACCTCCAGATGCGGTCGCCAGCCGCCGTCTACCTGCTGGAGCAAGGTGCGCTGCTGGTTGACCAGCGCGCGAAACAAGCCCTCCATCTCCGATTGAATCTGCTCGGCGGCGTTCCGGCTTGATAGCCGTCGCATTCGCTCCATTGCTCGCTCCACTGCCGGCGGGCCGCCGGCGCTACATCCGTGTTGTGTGCGGTTCATCCAGTTCCTGGGCCTGCACAGCGGCAGTCCACTGCCTGCTAGTATAGCCTTCCTTACCGCAAGATGCAACCTTTATTGACAACGACGATGATAGATAAGTGGCTACATCGTCGTCGCATCAATCTCAACGCCGACGCCGCGCAAGCTATTCCGCCGCGCGAACTGTTTGCCTGGCTGGCGACGTACACCCATCAATATCGTACGGACATGAGCAGCGGAATATCTACGCCCTGCTGCTGCCCATCCTGGCATGCGCCCAGGCCACACGGTATCATTGCGCCTGCTCTGGAAGCAGCGCCAGGGCGAGGCAAGAAGGAGGCGCGTGAGCGACGCGAACGGCTACGATTGCGAGGTGGTCATCGCGGGCGGCGGCTACGCCGGTCTGGCGGCGGCGCGTGCGCTCGGCGCGCGGGCGCTCGTCATTGACCAGCACCAGCTCGGTGCGGTGCAGCGTTCGGCCTGCGCCATGCCGCTCGACATCGCCCATCGCTTCGGTGTCGCCAGCGCCGTGCTGCAAGTCTTCCCCACCGGCCTGCTACACACGCCGTACAGTACCTCGCGCTACCGGCTGGAACCGCCCTACTGCGTCTTCGACCACGCGCGGCTCTGCGCGGATCTCTTCGCGCAGACCGACGCGCGCTATCTGCGCGCTCGCGTGCTCGGTGTCGCAGACCTCGACGCCACTGGCGGCACGGTGCTGACCAGTGCCGGCCCCGTGCGCGGGCGCGTGCTCATTGACGCGACCGGCTGGCCGGCCGTGCTCGCCACCGCCCGCCGGCCTGCGCTGGCCGAGCGGCGGCGGCTGACGGTCGGGATGGAGGCCGAAGTGCCGGGAACCAGCGAGCACCTGCACTTCTACTTCGACCAGCGTTTCGTTCGCAATGGCTACGCCTGGGTCTTTCCGGCGGGCGACACGCTGCGAATCGGTGTGGGCGCCTATGACCGGCACACCCGCCTGAGCGGCGCGCTGGCCGACTTCCTGCGCCATCTCGGCTACGAGGGGAAAGCCTGTCGCGGCGGCCTGATTCCCTGGTTCCAGCGTCCCGCGACGGTGGACGGTATCTTCCTGGCCGGCGACGCGGCGGGCCAGTGCCTGCCACTGACGGCCGAGGGTATCCGCTTCGCGCTGGTCTTCGGTGAACTGGCGGGTGAGCTCATCGGCGCGGTGCTGGACGGCCGTCTCTCACGGGCGCAGGGCGAAGCGCGCTATGCCCAGGCGCTGGCCGAGCACTGGCGGCGCGCGAGTTACTTCCGCTTCTTCCAGCGCCTCGTCCGCCCTATCGGCAGCCGGGGCGTAGACTTCGTCGCCCGCGCGCTGGCGCTCCGCCCGGTCGCGCCCCGCCTGGTGCGGCGCTACGCCGCGTGGAGCAACTGACGTCTACGCCGGCAACGACCTGCCGTGCTTGAAAGGCGTAATAGCGCACCGTAATGCGCCATTACGCCAGTGCCGGCGTCAGCCCTGCGCGTGAACTTTCACCGGCTCGACGTAGCAGATCACGCGCTGCTCGCCGGGCACGCGGTTGGGGTATTTCTCTACGCCGAGGTACTGGTGCGCCAGGGCGTCAATATGCGCCTCTGCGCCCTCCTTGCTGATCTTCGAGACCTTGCCGCGCACCTCCAGGTAGCGATAGGGGTTACTCGGGTCAATCGCCAGCACCGTCACCTGTGGGCGCGCGGCCATGTCCTTCTGCTTCTGCCGGCCAGCGGCCGTGTTGACGCGGATATGCTCGCCGTCGAAATCGGCCCACACCGGCGTCACCTGCGGCTGCCCGTTCGGCAGCATCGTCGCCAGGCCGACGACGATTGGTTTCTCCAGTAAGTCGCGATACTGCTCGGGAATCTTGGCTGCCACCGCCGTTACCTCCTGTCGTGGTACGAGTGACCATCGTTGGTCATAACAGGCGGTTCGCAAGCCGTGTTCCCTCACTACCATGCTACTTGTGTGGTAATGGCGCCGGTTCTTGCGGCGCTTCAAGTCCGCTTGCTATACCACCAGTTGGTCCGAACGGAACGTAGAGAGCCGTGAGATGTGCATTTTGTGCTTGGATCGGGCCAGAGCCAGACATATACCCTTCAAGCACGAAGGTGCGACTACCAGGGCCGACAGCAAAGACCCAACTCGGGCTTACCGAGGCCATAAATGTATCGCCAGCATATGTACCGATGTCTACGCCCTGCGGTGCTGAAATCTCTCCAGTAATAACATCGCGCAAGCGAACATAGGCGAAGGCGGAGACGTAAGAACTGGCTCCAGAATAGACTGTAATCGTGCCGTCAATCAGTACGAGTCCTGGTCCCGGAGTTACAATTTGTCCGGTGACTAGGGGCTGATACGTGTTGGTCAATGTGTAGACATTCCCCGCACTGTTGACCCCTTGCACGCGGGCGAAGTCATTGGGAAGGAAACCGTCGAGATAGGCAGCATTGACGACCGGCGGGTTGCCCCCAATCCCGGCCGTGCGCGCCAGGAAGGAGGCCATTTCCTGGCGTGTCACATTGTTGTTCGGGCAGTAGAGGTTGGCGGCGGGATTGCAGCCGTTGGTGATGCCCGCCTGGCGGATAGCGATGATGTTGGTGTAGTGGACGCTATTCGGGTCCACATCGGCGAAGGGCTGGCTGCTGCCCGCTAGCAAGCCCAGCGGCGCGAGCGCGGCGAGGAGCGCGATGCAGCCGATGAGGAAGAAGCGGCCACGACGTGGGTGTCGGCGCTGACGCTGTTGCCGCACCTCCCGGCGCAGGTACGCCATCTCGTGTTGTAACGCGGCCAGTTGCTGTTGTTGGTCGGGCATGGTGCTCTCCTAAATCCCAGAAGCAAACGATTTGCCGGCGCTGCCGCATGGCAGCACACCCCGTCCTGGC
>DASUBC010000044.1:0-6930 GCA_035763465.1 Thermomicrobiales bacterium | reverse complement strand
TGGGCCGGTATGAAGCCGGCAAGTCGTTCACCGAGCGCGGCGACCGCTACCTGATCCGGCGCGTCCTGAAAGTTGGCTTCAACGAATACCTGCTCTACCTCAAGCCGTCACCGCTCCATGAATCACCGGGCAGCGACGCGGCCCAGAACCCTACGCGCTAACCGCGCCCAGCGCTTACACCGGTGGCTGCTCGCGCAAGAGCGCGGCGAGATCGTCGCGCAACGCCGTCTCGACCGCCGCAAGCGTCGTCTGCACGCCCTGCTCGGCGTCCGCCAGCGTGCGCGCCGTAGTGGCGAAGCCGGCTGACTCGGCAGTGCGCCGCGCCCGGCCGATGCGCTCCAGCGCGGTATCGAGCTGGCCCAAAATATCTTTCGCGGTCTCCGGCGCTGGCCGCCGTCTCGGATTAGCTGGTCGCTCTGCCGCCATTTGCTTCTCCTCCCTCTAGTAGCCTGCTGCTGGTACAACCGGCCGCCGGAGAATAGGCGATTTTTGCTATTCCCACGGAATATTCCGGCCGTTCGTGGTATTATAATGACAGTGGCAACGAGGCCACTGAAGACGTTGAGAGGAGGTCAATGATGACCATGTGGCGACGGATTACCCGAGGACTGAAAACGCGCACGCAGTTCGACCCGTCCTTCGAGCACTACTACGCCAAGTTGCTCAAGGCCAGCAACAACTCGGCTGGGCTGCCGAGCGCCCGCGAAGCGCAGCGTGACCTGGAGGCGGCGCGGGAGTCGGTGAACGCGTATTACGGCCGGCTGTAAGAGAGTCGGGTTGGTATCGCAGAGCAATAACCCGCAACTGCGAGGGGGTGTCATCACACCCCCTCGTTTGCTACACATCTCTTGTGCGAACATATACTCAGTCATGGTACGGCTCTTGCGCGCCTTGCGCTGCGGCGCCACTGGGGCCGGGAGGTAATTTTATCCGCCGCACGAATACGATAGGCACAGCTGGTGCAGTCGGGCGAACAGGCGTGGATACCGGCTATTATGAGTAAGACCATCCTCATCGCGGACGATGAGGAGTTTATTGTTGATCTGCTGGCGACCCTCCTTGAAGAGGAGGAGTATCGCATTCTGCGCGCGTACGATGGTGAGCAGGCGCTGGCCGCGATTCAGCGCGAGCAGCCACAGCTGATTATCACCGATATCATGATGCCGAAAATGAGCGGCACCGAGCTGGCGACCCGGCTGCGCGCCCAGGAGAAAGACGACAACCATACACCAATTATCTTGATGAGCGCGGTCAGCAGCCCGCTGACCATTCCCAACACGATTTACCTCCCAAAACCATTCGACATTGACCATGTGCTCGAGCTGGTGACGCTCCTCCTCTCCTGAACACGGCTGGCCGCCCAAAAAGCACAGCGGCGAAATGTTGACAATCCGGACCTGAGCCTGTAGGATAGTGCGAGCGGTACACGAACGCCTCGTAGAAAGCGCGAACGCCTCCAATGAGTACGCTGCGACGACCATCTCTGAACCTCGGCGTCGTCCTCGTCCTTATTAGCCTCCTTGAGGGAGGTACTTGCTGCTTGGGAGGCGACCGGTAACGCGAGAGACAAGCGAGAATGACTGAAAGCCTCCCAAGCGGGAGGCTTTCTTCATGGGCGCGGCTCGGCGGCCAGACAGCCGGGCAAGGGAAGATGCGGTCGCGGTGGCGCGGCCGGCGCGAAGGGGAGGCACAGACCATGACCAGCAAGACCGAACAGGCGCAGCCAGCGGTAGAAAAGACGACGAGCGGCTATGACCGCGAGTGGACCAACTGGTGGCAGGGCTACTGGTCCGACGCGCCGGCGCCGCCGCGCACGCCCGAATCGGCACGGACTACGCAGACCTGGCGCGAGAGCGCGCACGAGTTCGACTTCGGCGGCGACCGCTAGGCCGCGAACGGCCGACCGCTGACCGCGACGAGAGGGAGGAGCAATGAGCACGATGACGGCAGCGACGCCAGCCAGCACACCAACGGCGCCGCCCGCGAAGCCCACCAAGCCCTACAGTGGCGCGCATGCGCTGTGCGACGCGCTGGTGCGCGAAGGGGTCGAGGTGATCTTTGGCTATCCGGGCGGCGCCGTTATTCCGCTGTACGACGTCTTGACCGAGTACGAAGACCGTATGCGCCACATTCTGGTGCGGCACGAGCAATGGGCCGCGCACGCCGCCGAGGGTTACGCCCGCGCCACCGGCAAAGTCGGCGTCTGCCTGGCGACCAGCGGCCCCGGCGCGACCAACTTCGTCACCGGCATCGCCGATGCTATGCTCGATTCCACCCCGCTCGTCGCGATTACCGGTCAGGTGGGCCTGCCGATGATCGGCAAGGACGCCTTTCAGGAAGTAGACATCATCGGCGTCACGCTGCCGATCACCAAGCACTCCTTCCAGGTCGAGCGGGTCGAAGACCTGCCGCGCGTCGTCGCGCAGGCGTTCCATCTGGCGCGCTCCGGCCGGCCCGGCCCGGTGCTGATTGACATTCCCAAGAGCACGTTCGTCGCGCTGACCCAGCCCACTGAGCCAATAACGGTAGACCTGCCGGGCTATCGTCCCACGCTGAACGGCAACATGAGTCAGATTCGCGCCGCCGCGCGGTTGATCGCCCAGGCGGAGCGGCCAGTCGTGATGGCGGGCCACGGCATCACCATCAGCGGCGCGATGGAGGTCTTCCGCGCGTTCGTGGAGAAGGCCGACCTGCCGGTCGCCTTCACGCTCCACGGCCTGGGCACGCTGCCGGCCTCGCACCCGAACGCGATCGGCTTCATGGGGATGCACGGCCACGCGCACGTCAACCGCGCGATCGACCGCTGCGACCTGCTGATCAACATCGGGGCGCGTTTTGACGACCGCGCGACTGGTCGCGTAGACGCCTTCGCGCCGCGCGCCACGGTCATTCACATTGATATTGACCCGGCCGAGATTGGCAAGAACGTCCGCACCGACGTGCCGATCGTCGGCGACGCCCGCCGCGTTCTAACCGCACTGCTCAAGGAGATGCCGGAGCAGCGCCGGCCACAGTGGCACGCCGAAATCGCCGCCGAGCGCGTGGCGCCGCCATCACCGGTCTTCTCACCCGACGAAGCAGGCATTTCGCCCTTCAAGTTGCTCGCGGCCATTCGCGCGGCGACCGGGGGCGAGGCGATCATCACCGCTGACGTCGGCCAGCACCAGATGTGGGCCGCGCAGTGGGGCGCGTTCGAGCACCCCGAACGCTGGATCAGCTCCGGTGGCGCGGGGACGATGGGTTTCGGCCTGCCGGCCGCCATCGGCGCGCAACTTGGCTGCCCGGCGGCGGAGGTCTGGGCCGTTGTCGGCGACGGCGGCGTGCAGATGTCGCTGGCCGAACTGGCGACGGTGGCACAGGAGAAATTGCCGGTCAAACTCGCCATCTTCAACAATGGCTATCTCGGCATGGTGCGCCAGTGGCAGCAGTTCTTCCACGCCCGCAACTATTCTCATACCCCAATCAGCGCGCCCGACTTCGTCAAACTGGCCGAAGCCTACGGCATCCCTGGCCTGCGCGCCGAGCGTCCGGAGGAGGTGCAGGCGATCATTGACCAGGCCCGCGCGCTTGATGGCCCCGTGGTCATGGACTTCCGCATCAACCCCGAAGAGAATGTTTATCCGATGGTGCCGCCCGGCGGCGCGAATTCGCAAATGATCGAGACTGAGCCTGGCGCGGTAGACAAATAACGGGTCGCAGGTCTGAAGGTCGAAGGTCGAAAGTCGCGCTGTGCTAGAGAGACGAGGGAGGACGATGCTGACCGCGCCAACCGCGCCACCGCCGGGAGTGGCGACGACACATACCCTGAGCGTGCTGGTGGACGACCATCCGGGCGTCCTGAACCGGGTCGCCAGTTTGCTGCGCCGCCGCCGCTTCAATGTTGATAGCCTCAATGTCGGGCCGAGCGAGCAGCCTGGCCTGTCGCGCATGACCATTGCGCTTCGCGGCGATGACGCTTCGACCGAGCAGGCTGCCAAGCAGCTGTACAAGTTGCTGGAAGTCCGCAAGGTCATTGACCTGAGCCACGAGCGGCTGGTCGAGCGCGAGCTGGCGCTGGTCAAAGTCGCGGCAAACGATGAAACACGCCCGCGCATCCGCGAGGTCGCCGAACTGTTCGGCGCACGCATCGCCGATGTCTCGCCGCGCTCGCTGGTGGTCGAGGCGGTCGGGTCCGAGAGCCGCATCGAGAGCCTGCTGGACATGCTGCGGCCCTACGGTATTCGCGAAATTGCCCGCACAGGGCGCGTCGCGGTCGCCCGTGGCGCGGGCGGCGAAGGCTAGCACACGGGAGGGCGTTCGAGTGAACGCCCTTCTTGCTGCGCGTCGTTACAGGTTGAAAGTTGACAGGTGACAGGTTCTTGCAGATAAGCGCATACGTTGGCTCGCAGACAACGTGCAACCTGTCAACCTGTAACCTGCAACAAGGTATGGACGATGAGTGAAGGGAAGGGGACAAAGGAAGATGGAGTGACGACCGTGCCGGTGCTGCTGACGGAGCGGCTGCGGCTGCGCCCGTTCACGCTGGCCGACGTGCCGGCGGTGACGGCGCTGGTGAACGACGAGCGCGTGGCGCGGCCAACGCTGAACATTCCGCATCCCTATCCGCCGGGCGCGGCTGAGGAATGGATCGCCACGCACGCGCCGGCCGCCGCTGAAGGCACGGCCTGCACATTCGCCATCGAGCGGCGGACCGACGGCGCGCTGCTCGGAGCGATCGGGATGCATCCCAACGCGCGGCACCGGCGCGCGGAGATCGGCTACTGGCTGGGCGTGCCCTACTGGGGCCAGCACTACATGAGCGAAGCGGCGCGGCGAGTGGTCGAGTTTGGGTTCACAGTGCTCGACCTGAACCGTATCGAGGCGACCTGCGTTCCATGGAACCCAGCCTCGGCCGGCGTCATGCGGAACGCGGGCATGACCTACGAGGGCCGCTTGCGCGCCTACGTCATCAAGCAAGGCAGGCCAGAAGACATCGAGATGTACGCGGTACTACGGAACGAGTGGGAGACGGTAGACGATAGACGGTAGACGATAGTTCTTCTCCAGAAGGCAGTGCCAGTCTTCACAAGCACAGTGCCAATACGAAGCACCTATCGCCTACCGTCTATCGTCTATAACATGGAGGGATGGAGTGGCAGCGACGATCTTTTACGACAACGACGCGGACCTGAAGCGGCTTGAGGGGAAGAAAGTCGCGATCATTGGCTATGGGAGCCAGGGGCACGCGCACGCGCTCAACCTGCGCGATAGCGGCGTGGATGTCCGCGTGGGCCTGCACGAGGGCAGCGCCAGCCGCGCCAAGGCGGAGGCGCAGGGGCTGCGCGTGCTCAGTGTCGCCGACGCCGCGAACGAGGCCGACGTCATCATGGTCGTCGTGCCGGACGAGCTTCAGCGCCAGGTCTACGACGAATCAATCGCCCAGCACATGAAGCCAGGGAAGACGCTGATGTTCGCGCACGGCTTCAATATTCACTTCCAGTTGATTGACCCGCCGGAAGGCGTGGACGTCAGCATGATCGCGCCGAAGAGTCCCGGCCACCGCGTGCGCGAACTCTACCAGGAGGGCGTCGGTGTGCCGGGCCTGCTCGCCATCGCGCGCGACGCCTCCGGCCAGGCGAAAGAGAACGCGCTGGCCTACGGCAAGGCGCTCGGCTGTACGAAGGCCGGCGTCGTCGAGACGACCTTCGCGGAGGAGACCGAGACCGACCTCTTCGGCGAGCAAGCCGTCCTCTGCGGCGGTGTCAGCGCGCTAATCACGGCGGCGTTCGAGACGCTGGTGGAGGCCGGCTACCAGCCGGAGATGGCCTACTTCGAATGCCTGCACGAGATGAAACTGATCGTGGACCTGATGTACGAGGGTGGCCTGAAGTACATGCGCTACTCGGTCTCCAACACTGCCGAGTACGGCGACTACACATCCGGCCCGCGCGTCATTGACGTCCACGTCCGCGAGTCCATGCGGGGTATCCTCTCCGACATCCGCGAGGGCACCTTCGCCCACCGCTGGATGGAAGAGAACCGCCAGGGCCAGCAGAACTTCAAGCAGATGCGCGCCGCCGCCAGCACCCACCAGATCGAGCAGGTCGGCGAGCAGCTGCGCGGCCTGATGTCCTGGCGCAAGAACGTGCCGCCGACGGAAGGACAGGCGTGAGACGAAGGGGATAGGGGATAGGCGATAGGGGATAGAGGTTCGCTATGGCACCGTGCCACGAAGCAGGTGCTGCCTTTTGGGGAGGCATTATCCCCTATCGCCTATCGCCTATCCCCTACCAGGGAGGGAGACCATGACCGCGACGACCACCGCTGCCACCGCCACGGAGGATGGCGTCGGCAATCAGTATGTCCGCATATTCGATACGACGTTGCGCGACGGTGAGCAATCGCCGGGCGCGACGATGAACACCGACGAAAAGCTCGAAGTCGCGGCGGCCCTCGTGAACCTGGGCGTGGACATCATCGAGGCTGGCTTCCCGATCGCCTCACCTGGCGACCTCGCAGCGGTAAAGACGATCGCTGAGACGGTGCGCGGCGCGACGATTGCGGGTCTGGCGCGCTGTAATCAGGCCGACATTGACGCGGCGGCCGAGGCGCTCCGGCCCGCCGAACAGCCCCGCATCCACGTCTTCATGGCGACCTCCGACATCCACCTGAAACACAAGTTCCGCCTCACCCGCGAGCAGGTGACGGAGCGGGTCGCGGCGATGGTCAAGTACGCGCGGAACTTCTGCGCCGACATCGAGTTCTCCGCCGAGGACGCCACGCGCTCCGACCTCGACTTTCTCTGCCAGGTCGTCGAAATCGCCATTCGCAATGGCGCGACGACGATCAACTTGCCCGACACGGTCGGCTACACCCTGCCGACCGAATACGCGGCGATGTTCACCCGCGTGCGCGACCACATCGCGGACCGGCTGCCCAACGCCGCCGAGA
>DASUBC010000043.1:0-12905 GCA_035763465.1 Thermomicrobiales bacterium | reverse complement strand
TACCAGTCCTCCTTGCTGATCGTCTCATAGGTGAAGTCGGGGCCGACGCCGAGGATGGTGCGGATGGCCCAGTCGCGATCCACGGCGTTGAAGTCCGCTTCATCGCTCCGCAGGTAATTATGCACGAGCCAGCGTTCGCAGCCGTCAATGGCGTAGACCGTACCACTACGGCGCGGGTTGAGCGAGATGTTGCCCCAGGCTGGCCTGGTCGTCAGCCGGGAGAGTAATGTCGGGGCGCGGAGGTAGGTAGACTGAACGCGCTGCACGACCGCGTCGCCCAGGAAGCGCGCGCCGAGCTGATGCCGCACCGGCGAACGGCCACCATCACAGCCGACGAGATACCGCGACGTGACACGCACCTCCTCCCCAGAATCGAGGCTCCGTGCCGTGACTGTCACGCCCGCGTCGTCCTGGGTAAAGTGCTGGAACGCTACTCGATTGCGGATCGTGACGCCGGACGCCGCCTGGGCGTGCGCGAAGAGGATCGGTTCGAGGTAGAGCTGGTTGATGCGGTGGGGTGGCTCGGGCGTGGGCCATCCGGCGTCCGGCCCCACCGGCGCGGTGGCGCGGTCGTGCCGGCTGGGGATGGGGATGCGCGTCACTTCGCGGCCGGTCATGGTCGTGCGGAAGGCCACGTCGTGCGGGTAATCGTCGGGGAGGCCGGCCGCGCGGATGGCGCCCGCCACGCCCAGGCGGCGGAAGAGTTCCATCGAGCGGGCCGCGACGTGATTACACTTGACGCTCGGCGGCTCACCAGGGTAGCGCGCTTCGAGGAGGGTCACCGTGACGCCACGACTGGCAAGGTCCAGCGCCAGGGTCAGGCCGACCGGCCCGGCGCCGACGACCGTTACATCCGTCTCGATATTCTCGGCCATGCCGCCTCCCGTGGTCCGGTGGCCGCGCGTCGCCCACGCGCCTAGCGCGCCAGGTGGGTCTTCACAATCTCTCCCACGAGGGCGATATCAGCGATCGCGTCCCGGCCAGGCGTGATCGGCGGCTGGCCGGTGCGGATACACTCACCGAAGTGCAGCAATTCGAGTTTGAACGGGTTATCGTGCCATTGATACTCCTGCTGCCAGGGGGTCCGGTCGCTATCCATGCCGTGCACGGTGACAGTTGACGGCAGCCCGCGCGCGAAGCCGGTCGGGAAGGAGACGACTACTCGCTCGCGCGCGCCGTAGACCTCCAGCGTCTCCTTGAAATCCCACAGCTCCGGCAAATCCACCCAGCTACACACCGCGCGCTTCCCATCGCCATAGTCGAGCACGGCGCTGACGGCGCGGCCGTTCTGCCAGATTTCCGCACTGAGAACGCGCTGCGGTGGGCCGAACAGACCGTGCAGATTCCCAATGTCGTGGATCATGCTGCCAAGGATGATGTTATAGGCGAAGAGCATATCGTCCGGCACTGTCGCGCCGGCGGGATAGTCAAGCGCCTGCGCGACGAGTTGCCGCTGCTCCCGCTGCCAGTCTTCACGCACGGACGCCGCAATATCGTTGAAGCGGCGCACCTTGAACTCCGCCGTGTGCAGATCGTTGTCGGGATGGAGGTGATTGACCTGCACGAAGCGAATATCGCGCATCGCCCGCACGCGCGCCTGCGCGAACTGGTAGGCCGGCTCGTGCCGCTTCATGTAGGCAACCATCAGGATCACGCCGGTCTTGTCGGCCGCCGCTGCCATCGCCTCCGCCTCCGCGACAGTCGTACACATCGGTTTCTCGACCAGGACGTGCTTGCCCGCCTCGGCGGCGGCGATGCTCGCCGGGGCGTGCGAGCCGGACGGGCAAACGATCACCGCGTCAATGTCCGAGCGCACCATCTCGTGGTAGTCGAGGAATTGCCGCTCGGCCGGCACGCCATAGTCGGCCCCGACCGCTGCGAGGAGTTTCGGTGAGAGGTCCGCCAGCCCGGCAATTTCGAACTGGTCATCCAGTTCGCGCAGATGAGGCAAATGTTGAATCTGGGCGATCGCCCCGCAGCCGATGATGCCGACCTTGATCCGCGCCATGACGCTCCCTCCAATATGCCTGATATACACCGTGCGCCAGCGGGGCAGTGCGGACGCTCCTTCCGCATCCTGCTCCCGGCACTCCTTCGATTGCTGTCCGCATCCTCAGACGTCGCGGATCTGTTTCCCGAGTTTGGGATCGAGGAAGTCGCGCAGGGCATCGCCGAGCAGGTTCGCCGCCAGCACCGCGAGCGCGATCATCACGCCTGGGAAGACGACGAGCCACCACGGCGGTTTGAACGATTGCGCCAGCACACCGCCGAGCATGTTCCCCAGGCTGGGGGTTGGGGGCGGGATGCCCACGCCAAGGAAGCTCAGCGCCGCCTCCGCGAAAATCGCCGCACCGAGGTTCAGTGTCGCGATCACCAGTATTGGGGCGAGGCATTGCGGGGCCACCTGGCGCCACATGATCCGTGCGGGCGTCGCCCCGATGCACCGCGCCGCTTCCACAAAGGCGAGTTCCTTGACGGAGAGGACCACTGAGCGGGTGATCCGTGTCGCCAGGGGCACCTGGGTGATCGCCAGGGCGATGATCACGGTCCGCAAACCCGGTCCGAGGCTGACCGAGAGCAGCAGCGCCAAAATCAATGTCGGGAACGAGGTCAGCACCTCGATCAGGCGCTGGCTGAACATATCGTAGCGTCCGCCGATGTAGCCGCTGGTCACGCCCCAGCACATGCCGATCGAGACGCCGAGTACCACCGACGCGATGCTGACGACCAGGCTGATCCGCAGGCCGTAGATGATTCTGGTCAGCACATCCCGCCCGAGATTATCGGTTCCCAGCCGGTGCGCTGCCGTGGGCGCCCGGCGCATCGCGCCGTAGTCGTTGGTGTAGGGGTCATAGGGGGCGAGCTGCTTCGCGAAGATCGCCGCGAAGATGATGATGAGCAAGAGCGCCGCCGCCGCCGCGCCAAGTGGCGACGAGCGCAGGAAGCGGCGGATGGCCGCCTGGTTCGGACGCGCGGCCCGACCGCCCAGCGTCGTGGGTACGGCGACGGCCCCGGTGGGCGAGTCGGTTCGCAGCATAGCCCATTCCTCGCAACCCCTGCGCGCAAGCAGTAAGCACGCCCCACTCACCGCTGCGCCCGCCGGCGCGCGCTACTGATAGCGAATGCGCGGATCGATCCAGGCATAACTGAGATCGACAATCAGGTTAATGGCGACGAAGATCAGCCCATAGATGAGCACGAGATTCTGGATCACCATCCAATCCCGCTGGCTCAACGCCTGGACGAGATAGTTCCCCAGCCCCGGTACGCCGAACGCGGTCTCGGTCGCCACCGTGCCGCCGATGAGGCCGCCCATCGCGGCGCCCGACGTCGTGACGATCGGTAAGAGCGCATTGCGGAAGACGTGCCGCGCCAGGACGATCCGCTCGCGCACGCCCTTCGCCCGCGCGGTGCGCACATAATCCTCGTGCAGCACTTCCAGCATCGTCGAGCGCGTCATGCGCGCCAGGCCCGCCGCCAGTCCGATGCCGAGCGCGATTGACGGCCCGATCACAATCTGGAGATTCTTCACCGGATCCTGCCAGAGCTGGATGAGCGACAGCGGTGGACGCCAGGTGAAGACCAGCACCAGAAAGAGGACGGCGCTGAGACCAATCCAGAAGCTCGGCACCGCCAGGAAAATCGCCATGAAGAGCCGCAGGACATTGTCCAGCCAGGAGTTGCGCCGTGTCGCGCTGATGATGCCCGCCGGTACGCCGATCAGCCAGGACAGCGCGACCGCCAGAATCGCAATTTCGAGGGAGATCATCCCACGCCGGAGTACGACGGCGCGGATCGGTTCGGTATTCCAGAACGAGTGGCCCAGATTGCCCCGGAAGACGTCAGCCATCCAGGCGAGATACTGCTGCGGCAGCGGCCGATCGAGTCCCAGGCTAGCCCGCGCGGCGGCCAATTCGTCCGCGCTCAACGTATACTGCCCCGAGCTTTCGCTGGTGATCTGCGCGATCGGGTCGCCGGGCAGCACACGCATCGCGATGAAGATCAACACCGTGATACCGAAGATTGTTGGGATCGCCGTCAGCAGGCGGCGCAGGATGTACCGTTGCACGCGGAACCTTCCTTGCGCGGAGACGAGCGAGGAGAGACCTGGATGCAGCTGGCGCCCACCGGCTGTGCGCGGTCGCCAGCGGCCGTTTCTCCTCGACGTTTGACTACTCCTGGCGACCTCCTAGCCGAGCCAGGCGGTCTCGATCCGGCCCCATTCTGTCTGCACCCGCTTATCGAAGGCCACGCCCTTCACATTCGCCCGCCACATCAGCAGATGGTCAGTGTAGCCGATGAAGAGCCACGGCGGATCCTGATCGAGCAGATCCTGAATCTGGTCCAGCAACGCCTTGCGCTTGGTGGTGTCCTGTTCCGAGTCCGACTGCTTGAGCAAATCGTCGAACTTCGGGTTGCTGTAGCTGCCGAAATTCTGCGCGCCGCCAGTCTTGTAGAACGAATTGCCGATTGGTGAGAAGTCGGAAATCGGCCCGCCCGGCGTATCGAGCACCAGGGTGAACTTGCCGGCCTTCTCATCCTCGACGAGCAGCGAGCGTTCCTCCGTCCGAATCTTGATGTCCACGTTGAGCGCGCGCTTGAGCTGATCCTGAATTGCCGGAGCCAGGATTTCCGCCTGCGGGGCGACGGTGGCGACGAGCAACTCGACGCCGGGGACGCCGTCCGCGAAGCCGGCGTCGGCCAGCAGCTTCTTCGCATCCGCGATGTCCTGCGTCTTATCCGGGCGATAGCCGGGCAAGGTCGCGATGACATCGCGCGGGGTCGCGTAGATACCGCCGTGCGGCACCCAGCGCGAGAGATCAATCTGCTCCTGGGTGATGTACGCCTGGATCAGCCCCTGCTTGTTCAGCGCCAGGTTGATTGCCCGGCGCACGCGGGGATCGTCGAACGGCTTGACCTTGCAGTTGATCAGGACTTGATAGGCTCCGAAATTGCCCACGCGATTCGTCTTGATCTGGTCCGGCTTCGCCGCCCCCGCGTCGAAGGTCTCCTTCGAGACGTTCCAGGAGAAGTCGGCCTGCCCCGTGAGGACGGCGGTTCCGCGATCCGACCAGGCGGCCACATGGAGCAACTCGAGCGAGTCGAGATAGGGCAATTCTTTGTCCCAGTAGTTTGGATTTTTGACCAGCGTCCACTTCTCGGCCTCTTTGTACTCCTTGAACATGAACGCCCCGGTACCCGGCGCGACCTGCACCTTCCGCAGATCGTTGTTGTTCGCCTCCAGCGTTTTCTTCGAGTAGATCGCCTGGGTGGTGTCGGTCATCACCAGCAGCAGGATCGGTGATGGCTGTTTCAGGGTGAACTTCACCGTCAAGGGGTCAACCGCCTCCACCTTCGAGACAGCATTGAAGCGATCTTTCAGGAGACTGACGATCCCTTGCGGCGGGAAGATCATCCGGTTGTAGGTGGCGACGACATCATCGGCGCTCAGCGTCGTGCCATCATGGAAGAGCACCCCGCTCCGGAGATTGAAGATATACGTGAGGCCATCCGAGGAGATGCTGAAGGTCTTCGCCAGGTCCTGCACGATCGTGTGGAGGCCGTCCACGAGATTGAGGCGGACGAGCTGGCTATAGATGTGACACAGCACCGAACTGGTGGCCCCTTGCTGGAGATCGTAGTTCGACGTGGTGACGCCGAAGGCAATATGCATGGTGCCGCCGCGCTTAGGATTGGGGTCCGGTGACCGCAAGATGCCAGGGTCGTTACCCGCTGGCGCGGCTGACGGCGCCGGGGAGGCCGCCGCGGGGGAAGCTGCGGCAGCGGCGGCCGATGTGGAGGACGTCGTAACGGAAGTGGCGGCCACTGGGGCGGTTGTGGCCGTAGCGGCGACGCCCGGCGTGGGCGGAATGGCCTTTGTCGGGGCGGCCGTCGGCGGTGGGGCAGTCGTCGGTGTCGCGGCGGCTCCGCCACAGGCGGCGAGGAACAACGCAATCGTGCTGCTCGCGAAGCCCAACCCAACCAGGCGCTGGGCGAACTGGCGCCGGCTGAGACGGCCGGCCTGCAATTCGTCGAAGACCGTCAATACGCGTGGATCCAGGGACATCGGCGCCCTCCTTCACACGATACCGGCTTCCGTACCACACGAAATCGCGGCACACGCTACGAACACGTTGCCAGGGTCACCGTTGGGCCGCGCGAGGAGCCAGGTCGTTCCAGGCCACGGCCATCGTGTTGAGCGCCCGGTAGGTCGCGTAGACCTGCGCCCAGGTCGCGTCCATCGCCGCCTTGAACGCGGCGGCGTCATTGTCCGCCGCTGCCTGCTTGAGCGCCGCGATGCTCGTCGCCTGCTGGTCGGCGGCGGCTTGCGCCACCCTGGCCAGCTCGCGGGCGGCGGCCAGCTGGCGATCGGCCAGTTCGGCTGCTGGGACATCGGCCGCCATATCAGCCTTGTCGAAGGCGGTTGGCGGGTTGTAGCGGGGTGGCAGCCGCTCCCCGGTGTCCTGATCGTAGTGGGTGTGCGTTGGCTCGATATGCGGTGTGACCGACAGGTACATCGTCATCGGCCCAGAGCCAGCGTTGCGCGCCTGGTGCAGCTGGTGCGCGAAGGCAACGCACGCTTGGCCCGGGCCGAGCACCTCGTGGTGCCCGTCAATCTCCATGTCGCACTGCCCATCGAGGATGAGGAAAAGTTCGTCGCCGAGATCGTGACTGTGCCGGGCGTGAACCTCACCCGGCTCCATCCGGAGGAACCGCCCGCGAATGTTCGGCGTGATGAAGAGATTCTTGATGTCGTGCTGGTAGTCGAAGACCGTGTAGGGCATGACACCTCCTCGCCAATCTAACCCCATCGCGATCGGTGGACCGGCGGTCACACGTCCTCTGTCGCCGCCTCCCGTTGGAGACCACTCGCCTCCACGGCCCGCATATGCGCGGGCGACGGCGGGGGCAAATCAGCCGGATCGGCGTAGACGACGACCATCCCCTCCTCGATCGTGACCGGGTAGGTCTTGACGCGCATCTTCGGGTCCACCAGGCAGTGGCCGGTCGTGATGTCGAACTCCCAGAGATGCCAGGGGCAGCGTAGGATCTCCCCGTCGCGCACGAGCTCCGGTTCGCCCTGGTAACTCGATGGTGGCGCGTCGGCGACGGGCCGGCCGCTGACGCGCCCGACGCAGAGCGGGCCGAGCTTGTGCGGGCAGAGATTCCGCAGGGCGTGGTATTCGCCGTTCACGTTGAAGACGCCGATCCCTGCGCGCCCGCGAAAGGGCACGATGATCCGGCGCTGGCCCGGCGGGATTTCCTCGACCGTTCCCGCGACCACGCGGCGGACATCGTTCGTGACATCGAGTGGCATGATCCCTCCGAGGGTAGATGGCGGCTGTACGCTCTCGCGGGCTACCGCCAGCAGCGCCATCGCCGCCAGCCGGCCTACTACAGACCGAAGAGTTCTCGCGCGTTCTCCGCGAAGACGCGCTTATGCAGACGCTCCGGAAGCTTGGGGAAGGTGGTGGCCGGGTCGTCCCAGTCCCAATGCGGCCAGTCTGAGGAGTAGACCAACGTCCGCTCGGCGTGCATCGCGTCGAGCATGCACATGAATTGTTCGTTGCTGGCGGCTTCGAGCATCGGTTGCGAACCAACGCGGATATGCTCGAGGAAATACTCGCTTGGCAGGCGTTTCACCCAGGGGGTCTGGTCACGCAGGCTCTTCCAGTCGGCGTCCATGTGCCACATCAGCCCCGCCGCCCAGAACTGGTCGGCCTCGTCGAAGAGGAACTTGAGGCCAGGAAACTTCTCGAAGACGCCCTCGGCGATTAACGAGACCGCGTGGGCCATGGCCATCTGCGGGCGGGCCATGCGGGTCTCGATGTAGTAGGTCGGGTAGCCGACGCCGGTTGGCGGACCGGCCATGCCCGCGCCCTCATTGGCGATGTGGACACCGGCGACGAGGCCGTGGCGCTCGCAGGCCTCCCAGATCGGGTGATAGAAGCGGTTGCCGTAGGGCATCCGGTTGCCGGTCGGCAGCATGATCGCCCGGACGCGCGGGTTAGCGCCGATCCGCTCGATCTCCTGGACGGCGAGCTGGGGATCACCGGTGGAGACCGCCATGGCCATGAGCAGGCGCTCGTCGCGGGCGAGCCAGTGTTCCAGCGTCCAGTCGTTGAACGCACGACACAGGGCAGCGGCGAAATCGGGGTCCGGGATGACCGAGGCGCCGTAGACGCTTGCTCCGGTCAGCAGGGCATAGTCCACCTGCCAGACGTCCAGGTGCTCATCGCGCAACTGCTCGTAGGCGCTGCCGTCCTCGAAGGGATTGTGCCTGTGCGCGTCGCAGTTCTCCGCAAAGTCGGTGCGCGCGGCATTCCTGGGCACGTTGAAGTAGCCCGAACCGGGCATACGCAGCCCCTGCTCGACCAGCTGCTCCTTGTAAACGCGCGGCAAGTAGGGATAGAGCTCTTCGGGCGACTTGATGACCTGGTGGACGTCACAGTCAATCAGACCAACCGCGAGCCTGGGCTGGCCTGTCCAGCCAGGCGCCGTGATGATCTGGGTTCCGCTCCCCGCTCCCATCGCGCAGTCCCCTCCGTGAGCTGGCAAAACAAACACATCATTGGCAGCAGTCGCTGTCACCAATGTCCGCGTGATTGTCGTACGCGCCACCTGCCGTCACGATCAGGTTATGGCAATCGCGTCCTTCCGCTCTGCGATCGTGGTTCTGGAATTGATTCCATACTAGGCTATGCGACTGCCCCTGTCAATACAGCGCGAGCAGGCCCAGCATGACGACACCCTGGCCGACAGCACGACGAGCGGCGGCGCAGTGGCGTGCTCGGCGCCGGCAACCGCGCCTGGCGTCGCGATCGCGCTAATCGTCCAGGGCACCCGCAAGTTGGGGCTGGGTGACTGAAAACCCCGCCGGGCGCAGTGGCCGCCCGATCCGAATCGCCAGGCTCGCCGCCACCAGGCAGATCGCGCCCGATGTGAGGAACGCGGCGCGGTAGTCACCAAACCAGTCGTGCATCAGCCCGGCTGCGGCGGCGATCGCTGCCGCCCCAAGCTGGTGGGCGACAAAGAGCCAGGCGTAGACCTGCCCGACGCGCTCTTTGCCGAAGAGGTCGGCGGCCAGGCGCACTGTCGGCGGCACGGTCGCCACCCAGTCGAGGCCGTAGAAGACGACAAAGAGACCGATCCCGAAGATGCCGGTGCCGAAGGCGGTCGGGAGGAACAGCAGCGCCAGTCCACGCAGCCCGTAATACCAGACCAGGAGCCAGCGATTATCGAAGCGGTCCGAGAGCCAGCCCGAGGCGACCGTACCGACGATGTCGAAGGCGCCGATCGTCGCGAGCAGGCTCGCCGCGGCCACCTCGCTCATGCCGTGCTCGACCGAGTAGGGGATCAGGTGCGTGCCGATCAGCCCGTTGGTGCTCGCCCCGCAGATAAAGAAGGTGCCGGCGAGCAGGCGGAAGTCCCGCTGGCGCAGCACCTGGGGCAACACCTGGAGCGCGACCAGGAAGGGATTGCCCGGCGCGGCGCGTGGCGGCGCCACGACAGCGCCGGCCTGCGCCCCATACGGGTTTAGGCCGAGCTGCTGCGGAGCGTCGCGGATGATCCAGGCCACCAGGGGCATCAGGGTCAGGGCCAGCGCCGCCACCACCAGCACCGCCGGGCGCCAGCCCACCGCCTCGATCAGCGAGGCGAGGAGCGGCAAGAAGAGCAGTTGCCCCGTCGCCCCGGCTGCCGTCAGGACGCCGACGACCAGGCCGCGCCGCGCGACGAACCAGCGATTCGCCACCGTGGCCGCCACCCAGCCGGAGAGCGCCCCGGAGCCGAGTCCGACGACGCCGCCCCAGAGGAGCTGGAGCTGCCAGGCGGTGCGAATTTGCGTCGTCAGCGCCACCGCCAGGCCCATGATGAGGAGCGCGGCGAGCATGATCGCGCGCATCCCGATCCGCTCCATCACCGCCGCCGCGAAGGGGCCGCACAGACCGAAGAGGAGCAGGTTGATCGAGACGGCCAGCGCGACGACCGAGCGCGACCAGCCGAATTCGTGCTCCAGCGGCAGAATCAGCACACCGGGCACCGCGCGCACCCCGGAAGCCGCCAGCATCGTCAGAAAGGTCACGCCTACAATGAACCAGCCATAGACGTAGCGCCCACGCAATCGTGCCACCATCGTCTCACGCCCCGCCGCATATCCCGGTCCGTGCCGCGCCCCATTGCCGGCTGCTGGATTGTATGATATACATCATACCATGTCAAGCGGCGCCACCAGCGTTGATGTACGCCGGTGTGAGTGAATGCACGAAGCGAGGAACCGATGACCCGCTATCCACAAGCACACAAAGCGCAGACCCACGCCCAGCTCGTCGCGACCGCTTCGGCGGCATTCCGGGCGCAGGGCGTCACCGCCGTGAGCATTCCCGCGCTGATGAACCAGCTGGGGCTGACACACGGCGGTTTCTACGCGCACTTTCCCAGCAAGGACGCCCTGGCCGCCGAAGCCTGCGCGCGTCCGCTCCTGCGCCGGAGTGAGGAGCTGGCGCAGCTGCCGCCCGGCGCTGAGGCGCTGCGCCAGGTGATTGCTGCCTATATCAGCCCCCAGCAGCGGGATCACCCCGGTGAGAGTTGCCCGCTTCCGTCGCTCGCGGGCGAACTGGCGCGGGCCACCCCGGAGGTGCGGCACGCCTTCACTGAGGCATTGCAGCGCTACCTCGACCGTCTCGCCGCGCTGCTGTCGTCGGAGGGCGCGGAGCGCGAGCGCGACCAGGCGTTCGCGCTCGCCGCCGAGATGGTCGGCGCGGTGCTCCTCGCCCGGGTGGTTGACGACTCTGCTCTCAGTGACCGCATCCTCACCGCCTGCCGGGCATTCGCGCTCGATGCTTTCGCCGGCGCCGAAGCGACAGCCGGCGCGTCGCCGTAGGTGCTACCGGCGTGGCTGGCCAGCGCCCGCGCCTCTGCGTAGCCGGTACTTCCGCGCCTGCGCTCCTGCTGCTTGCCTGCATCGTGGTCCTACTGACCAAGAGTGCGTAACCGGCGCGAAGAAATCTCAGGTATGCCCCGGCCGCTGGTCGGGCTTGCGTGCGTGGGTGTAGCCATGTTACCGTCGCCGTACCAGGGGCGTAGACGCCGTACAAAGCGCGTGGGAAGCAGCGGGCCGGTGATCCGGCGGCGCCAATCGTTCGGTGGCAGGTCTTCACCACGGAGGGGAGGGATCCACGATGGCCCCGCGAGGTGACCGCCCACACACGATTCATGACGTCGCGAGACTTGCCGGGGTCTCCGCCTCGTCTGTCTCGCGTACGCTGAACGGACATCCAAACGTGAGCAATCGCCTGCGCCAGCGTGTAGAAGCGGCGGTACAGGCGCTGGAGTTCCATCCAAACCCCGCTGCTCAGATGGTGCGCGGCGGCCGGACCGGGCTGATCGGGTTTCTCATTGATAACATGACCAACGGCCCGATCTACGCTTCTGTTGACCGCGAGCTGCGCTCGCACGGCTACTCGATGCTGCTGATCAACGCGGAGAACGATCCGACGCTCAGTAGCGCCTACTTGCAGCTGATGGCGCGGCGGCGGGTGGATGGGCTGCTGATTGACTCGGGCGTTGCGAACTGGGAGCGGGTAGCCGACGACCTCGTACGGCTCCAGATCCCGGCGGTGCTCTTCGACCGCGATCTGCCGGCGGACGCGCCACACCTGGGCGTCGTCCAGAGCGACCTCGCGGGCGGCATCCGCGCCGCCGTGGCCCACCTGATCGAACAGGGCCATCAGCGCATCGCCCTGATCAATGGCCCGGGCTACTGGTGGCCAGCACACGAGCGCCTGCACGCATTTCTGGAAGGACTGCGCGTGGGCGGATTGCCCGCCACGCCTGAACTCATTCGCAGCATGGCGATGAATGCGCCACTCGCCTCAGCCGAGGCCACTGAGCTCCTCAACCTGCCGGATCCGCCGACGGCCCTGATTGTCGGCGGCAACGTCCTGCTGCTGGGGGTGCTCAGGGCCTTGCAGGCGCATGGCTGCGCCGTTGGGCGGGATTTGGCTGTCGTGGGGGCCGACGACCTCGACCTCACGCAACTCTACAGCCCGCCGATCACCGTCATCCGCCGCGAGTTGAACGTGCGTGGCGAAACCGCCGTCCAACTCCTCACCGACATGATTCAGCATGGCCGAGGTCGCGTAATTACCCTGCCGACCGAACTCGTCATCCGGAAATCGTCAACGCTCTGGCGCCGCGTCGCGGCGCGACGCGTATGAGTAGGCCAGCGCCAACAACGCGGATGTGTCCAGGCTTCCGCGCCGCCAGCGCCGGATGCCGCCGCGACTCAACCGGCCCAGGCCCCCAGCGCCATCATCCCACCGTCCACGCAGACATACTCCCCGGTCATGAAGGACGCCTGCGGGCTGGCGAGGAACAGCACCACGTTAGCGACTTCGTCAGTAGCGCCGATACGCCCTAGCGGATGTGAGCGGCCGTAGCGCGCCAGGGCCGCCGCCTCACCCTCCGGTTCGGCGCGCGCAGAATCGCGCACCATCTCCGTGTCGATCGTGCCGGGACAGACGGCCAGCACGCGGATACCCTCGGCGGCGTACTCCACCGCCAGCTGCCGGGTGAGGGCGAGGATGCCGCCCTTGCTGGCGGCGTAGGCCGGCACCCCGCGCATGGATTGCAGCCCCTGGACACTGGCGGTATTGACGATGACCCCGCCGCCGCGCCGGCGCAACTCGGGGATGGTGTACTTAGCCATCAGAAAATAGCTCTTAAGATTTACAGCAAGGATACGGTCCCACATCTCCTCCGCGGTGTCCTCGGCGTTCCGGTACGAGTCGCGCGGCTGGATGCCGACATTGTTGCAGAGCACGTCAACGCCGCCGAATGTGGCGACTGTCTCTGCGACCACCTGGCGGCAGGCGGCGGCGCTGGCGACATCCGCTGCCACGAAG
>DASUBC010000042.1:0-2751 GCA_035763465.1 Thermomicrobiales bacterium | reverse complement strand
TGCTCAACGCGCATGAGATGGGTGTGCCGGGCGCATTGAGCAAAGTTGTGCGAGTATTAATGCATGTCAACACCGACCGCGCCCCGCACGAAATCGTTCATCCATACTTGCGGGACGCGCTACAGCTGCGCCCGGACCGCGCCGAACCAGCCGGTGGGTGGGCCAGCACGCTGGAAGAGTGACGGAAGGGTCAAAGGTCGGAAAGTCGAAGGTCGAAGGTCGCTTATGATGAGGCAATGCTTGTCAGCAAGCGCCGTGCTGCTGCTGAGAGACCTGCAACTTGCCGACCTGCGACCTGCGACTGCGCGACGAAGGAGCGCCCCATGATCGTCGTCATGCGTAGCGGCTTTGCCGAAGATGAGTTGAGCGCGGTCGTCGCGCACATCGAGAGTGTGGGTCTGCGTGCGAGCATTACGCGCGGCGCGGAGCAGGCGATCGTCGGGGTGATCGGTGTGCCGATCACCGAACAGGTGCAGGAAGCGCTCGAAGCTATGCCGGGCGTCGAGAAGGTGCTGCGCGTCTCCAAGCGCTATAAGCTCGCCTCACGCGACTTCCACCCGATGCCCACGGTGATTACGGTCGCCCCGGAACACGGAGCGGCGGTTCAGATCGGCGGCGAGGCGATCGTCGTGATGGCTGGTCCATGCTCGGTGGAGAGTGAGGCGGGCTTTTTGCAAGCTGCCAGGCAGGCCCGCGCGGCGGGTGCCACGCTGCTGCGCGGCGGCGCGTTCAAACCGCGCACCTCGCCCTATGAGTTCCGGGGGCTACGCGAGGAAGGGTTGGAGATTCTGGCGTTAGCGCGCCAGGAGACCGGCCTGCCGATCATCACCGAGGTCATGACGCCGGCCGACGTGCCGCTGGTCGCGCGCTACGCCGATGTGTTGCAAATCGGGGCGCGCAACTCGCAGAACTACCTGCTGCTCGAAGCGGTGGGCGCGGCCGGCAAGCCGGTGATGTTGAAACGCGGGATGGCGATGACGGCGGAGGAATGGCTGCTCGCCGCCGAGTACGTGCTGGCGAGCGGCTGCCCCGATGTCATGCTCTGCGAGCGCGGCATCCGCACCTTCGAGACCGCCACGCGTAACACACTCGACCTCAGCATGGTGCCGCTGATCAAGAAACTCAGCCACCTGCCTGTGGTGATTGACCCCAGCCACGGCACGGGCAAGGCCGACCTCGTGCCGGCGATGGCGCTGGCGGCAGTGGCGGCCGGCGCGGACGCGCTGATCATCGAAATGCACCCGAATCCCGACCAGGCGCTCTCCGACGGCGCACAGTCGCTCGACCCAGCCACCTTCGCTGACCTGATGCCGCGCCTGGACCTGGTCGCCCAGGCAGTTGGCCGCAGCATCGCCCGCGCGCCGATTCCCAGCGCCGCCGATTGATGGCGGCCCTCACCCCGACCCCCTCGCCCGTGGCGACCGGAGAGGGGATGCGCGCGATCCGCTACGCGGTACCCCGAGCAGGTACCCCGGCGAGCGGAGGTGAGGGCAACACCCACGAGAGACATCACATGCCACCATCTTCGGCTTTCGACCTGCCAACCTTCGACCCACTCGCGAGCGAGACGCGTATCTATCTCGACCACGCCGCGACGACGCCCGTTGACCCGGCCGTGATTGAGGCAATGCTGCCCTACTGGGCGCAGGGCTGGGGCAATCCGTCCAGCCTGTATGGCGCGGGCCGCGCGGCGCGAACGGCGCTCGACGGCGCGCGGGCGGCGGTCGCGCGCGTGCTTGGCTGCGCGTCGAACGAGATCGTGTTCACCAGTGGCGGCAGCGAAGGGGACAATCTGGCGCTGAAGGGTGTCGTGGAGGCGGCACTGCTGGCGGGCGAAGCGGCCCACCTGATCACGACCCAGATCGAGCACCACGCCGTCCTGCATACCGCCGACTACCTCGAAGAACGGGGTGTGGCGGTGACGCGACTGCCGGTTGACGCAGAGGGGTTCGTGGACCCGGACGCGGTCGCGGCGGCGATCCGGCCGGAGACGCGGCTGATCTCCGTGATGTATGCGAATAACGAGATCGGCACGATCGAGCCGCTGGCGGCGATCGCGGCGGTCGCGCACGCGCATGGCGTGCTGTTCCACACCGACGCGGTGCAGGCCGCCGGCAGTTTGCCACTCGACGTGAACGTCCTCGGCGTGGACTTGCTGACGATCGCGGCGCACAAGTTCTACGGCCCCAAAGGGGTCGGCGCACTCTACATCCGCGCGGGTACACCGATGCGCTACCAGCAGCAGGGCGGCCCGCAGGAGGGCGACCGGCGTGGCGGCACGGAGAATGTCGCGGCGATCGCCGGGCTGGCGACCGCGCTGGCCCGCGCCGACGCCGCGCGCGACGAATACAACACGCATTGCCGCGCGCTGCGCGACCGCCTAATCGAGGGTATCCTGGCGGCCATCCCCGGCGCGCGGCTGAACGGCCCGCGCGGCGACCGGCGACTGGCGAACAATGTCAACGTCGCATTCACCGGCGTGCAGGGCGAAGACCTGATCATCGCGCTCGACTTGGCGGGTATCGCGGCGTCCAGCGGCTCCGCCTGCACGACCGGCGCGACCGAACCGAGCCACGTCCTCCGCGCCATCGGCGTGCCGGACGACGCGATCGGCGGCAGCCTGCGCCTCACCGTTGGGCGCGACAATACGCCGGCAGAAATCGAAGAAGTGCTGGCGCTGCTGCCGGAGGTGATCGAACAATTACGCGCGATTTGAGCGATTCATGCTCAGGCGAAAAGCATAGCGACGGG
>DASUBC010000041.1:0-17425 GCA_035763465.1 Thermomicrobiales bacterium | reverse complement strand
CCTCCCTGATACACACAACAATGACCGGCGAATGCCGGCGCAACACGTCCATTGTACCCCGCGTGCTGCTGGTCTGCCAGCGCGCCTGCGGTAGAAAATTCACGTCGGTGCGCCTATTGGCGATCGGTTCGGAGTTCTGAGTGCCGAACGCCACAGCGGGACTATTCCCGCTATAGCGTATGATGGAGGAGAAGACCCTGGCGACTGGCAATCGGCTGACTGCCATCGCCACGGCCAGATGTCTGAACCAGTGGGCGGGACGACCGAGAGGTGGCGCCATGACAGCAGCGAATAGCGGCGGCCAGACACTGGTATACGCGACCCACGAGGTCATCAACCAGCCCCCGCCATTGCAGGCGTACAACGTCTTCACGCAGGATGCGGCGCTGGTCGAGAGTGTCCGGCGCGAAGATGCTGGCTGGTCGGTGACGGAACTGACCGATCTGGGCGCATTGGCGGGCAGCGCCGAGGCGATCCAGTGGGGGATTGACGCCAACGTCAACCCACCCGTGCTCCACACCCACGACCGCTACGGCCACCGCCTTGACGAAGTCACGTTCCACCCGGCCTGGCACCGGCTGCTGGACATCGCCATTGGCCGGGGGCTGCACGCGAGCTCGTGGCGCACACCCAGGCCCGGCGCGCAGGTGGCGCGGGCGGCCGGGTTCTATCTCTGGAGCCAGGTCGAGGCCGGGCACGGCTGTCCCGTTTCGATGACCCACGCGGCCATCCCCGTCCTACGGCGGCAGCCGGCGGTCGCGGCTGATTGGGCGCCGGCGCTCACGGCGCTCGAATACGATCCGGGCTTGCGGCCGGTCGCGGCGAAGCGCGGCGCGCTCTGCGGCATGGCGCTGACCGAGAAGCAGGGCGGCTCGGACGTGCGCGCCAACCGGACCCGCGCAGCGCCCTGCGGCGCCGGCGGCCCAGGCGGGGCGTATCTGCTGACCGGGCACAAGTGGTTCTGCTCCGCGCCGATGTGCGATGCCTTTCTGGTGCTGGCGCAGGCGCCGGGCGGCCTCTCTTGCTTCTTGCTGCCGCGCGTCTTGCCCGATGGCACACGCAATCGCTTCTTCATTCAGCGCCTCAAAGACAAGCTCGGCAACCGGTCCAACGCGTCGAGCGAGGTCGAGTTCGACCAGACCTGGGCGTTGCTGCTGGGCGAGGAAGGGCGCGGCGTGCCGACGATCATCGAGATGGTCAACCACACGCGCCTCGATTGTGTGCTCGGCAGCGCGGCGGGGATGCGCCAAGCGGTGACCCAGGCACTCCACCACGCCACCTACCGGCAGGCGTTCGGCCGCGCGCTGCGCGACCAGCCGCTCATGCGGAATGTGCTGGCCGACCTGGCGCTCGAAGCGGAAGCGGCGACGGCACTGGCGCTGCGATTGGCCGCCGCCGGTGACCGCGCGGCCAGCGACGAGCACGAGGCGCACCTCCAGCGCCTCGGCACGGCGGTGGCGAAGTACTGGGTCTGCAAGCGCGCCGCTGTCCACGCCGCCGAGGCGCTGGAGTGCCTGGGCGGCAACGGCTACGTCGAGGAGAGTCTCATGCCCCGCCTCTACCGCGAGGCGCCGCTGAACTCGGTCTGGGAGGGCGCCGGCAACGTCAACTGCCTGGACGTCCTGCGGGCATTGGCGCGAGAGCCGGCGATGCTGGACGTCTTCTTCACCGAGGTCGCACGCGCGGGCCAGGCCGACGTCCGGCTTGTGACGGCGACCGCGCGGCTACGCACCGAGCTGGCTGATACCACCGCGCTGGAAAGCCGCGCCCGGTGGCTCGTGGAACGGCTGGCGCTCGTGCTGCAAGGTGCGCTGCTGGTGCGGCACGCGCCACCAGCGGTAGCAGATGCGTTCTGCGCCTCGCGGCTGGCGGGTGACTGGGGCCAGGCGTTCGGCACCTTACCAACGGGCTGCGACACCGCCGCGATCGTGGCGCGCGCCTGGCCCACGGCGGCCTGACAGGCAGGAATATCGCCGGCAAACCTCACGTAGCGGGGCGAAGTGCGCGTATGGCTTCATTAGCCGGCGCTGGATGGGGCCGGCGGGCCGATGAGCTCGGCAATGAACTCCTTCGCGCCCGCTGGCCCGCGCAGCCGCAGCCAGAACGAACCCAGCTGCTGCTCTGCGTGCAATTCGAAGCGGAGGAATGGGCAGCACTCGCGCTCGAATCTGATGAAGTCGGCCAGGGTGACGAGCCAGCGCGCCTCACTGGGAAACCGCAGGGCATAGCCGTCGGCCAGCTCATGCGTTTCCTGGATAGCGCCGAACACCTCCTGTTGTAGTTCGGCCTCCCTTGCCTGCCGTTTCGCCGACAACAGCCGGCACGCAATCGGCAATCCTGCCACAATCTCCGTCTCAGCAGCCATCACGCCCACATCCTTTTCAACTCGTTCGCCGCAGCCGTCAATGGTTGCGGCGATGACCTATCCACACGATACTTGTTCAAGTACACATGAAGTCAAGGGGGTGTGATGGATGGCCTCACTATCAGCGCGGTGGCGCGACAGGCAGGACTGCGACCATCGGCGCTGCGCTACTACGAGGCCGCCGGGCTGTTGCCGGCGCCCGCGCGCGTCAGCGGACGCCGGCGGTACGACGCCACCGTGTTCGAGCGGCTGGCGGTGATCCGGCTGGCGCAAGCGGCGGGCTTCACCATCGCTGAGACCCGCACATTCCTCAATGGCTTCGCGCCTGACACACCGCCGCCCGACCGCTGGCGGGCGCTGGCTGCGGCGAAACTTCCCGCCGTGGACGCGCAGCTCGTCCGGCTGCTGGGGATGCGGCAGGTGCTGGAGGCAGGGCTGCGCTGCGAGTGCCTGGCGCTCGCGGAGTGCGCGCGCCGCCTGAGCACGGACGGAGCAACTGATCAGGTGTAGGCTGGGCAGCGTGAACGTTGCAGCGGGAGGGAGCCATGAGCGAGCCACGCGTCATCCAGGGGCTGGGCGAGATTGGGCTGCGCGTCAACGACCTCGAACGAATGGCCGATTTCTATGAGCATGTCATTGGCCTGGAACGCTGGCAGCGTTTCGAGGGCGGCCTCTTCTTCCGGATCGCCGATGGGTTCGCCGGGCATACCCGCGTGCTCGGTCTCTTCGACCGGCGCAACCGCGACCCGGTTTCGCCACAGGCCGCCGCCTCGACGCTCGACCACTTCGCGTTCGAGATCCCGCTGGCGGCGTACGCGAGTGAGCGGCAGCGGCTGGAAGGGCTGGGACTCAGCGTCCGGACGCGCCAGTTTCCCGCCTTCCACTGGCGGGCGCTGTTCGTCGAAGACCCCGAGGGAAATACCGTCGAACTCGTCTGCTACGATCCCAGTGTCTAGGCGCATAGTGGCTCGGTCAGCGCACACAGCCGGCGGCGGCGACCGGCCAGCGGTCCACGACCGCGCCGCCGCGCACGATGACGAGTTCCTGCGCCAGGTTGGCGACCGGACAAGAATGGACCGGCACAATGGTCAATTGCTCGCCAATCGTCACGTCGCTGCCGGCGGGGTCGAGGCGCAGCCAGCCATGCTCCTCGCTGAGATTGTGGATGACGATGTCTGCCTTGCCGACGATCGTGCCGTAGCCGCTGGCGCTGGTCAGGCCGTGCGCGCCCCGGTCGGAGGTCAGCGTCTTCGAGCCGGCGTCAACGATCGCGCGGTCGCGCGCCCCGTGGCTGACGACGGTGACAAGGACACGCAGCGCGCAGCGGTCGAGCGGCACGACGCCTAGCCCGACCTGCATCGCGTCATAGAAAGCGTAGTTGCCGGGCCGGATTTCGGTCACGCCCGCCACTGCCGCCGCCGCGCGCGCGCCCGGCGTTGAGCCGGCGCTGACGCGCGCCGCCGGCAGCCCGGCCGCCGCCAGTTCGCGCGCGGTCGTCACCAGCGTTTCCGCTCCCTGCCGCGCGGCGGCGTCACGCTCGGTGGCGTCCGGTTTGCCATAAGTGTAGCCTTCGTGGGCGCAGATACCGCCAAAGCGTAGGCCAGGCGCATCCGCCACCTGCCGCGCCAGCGCGACAGTCGCCGCGCCGGGAGCGACACCGACCCGGTGCAGGCCGGTGTCTACTTTGACCAGCGTTTCCAGTGGCTCCGGTTCTGCCGCGAAGACGGTGGAGAGCGCCGCGACACCCTCCGGGCTATCAACAATCGTCGAGACATGCACGCCGGGCCGCCGGGCCAGCGCCGCCAGCCGCCGCGCCTTCAGTTCCGTGACGATGGGATAGCAGAGGAAAAAGTCGGTGAAGCCGGCGTCAGCCAGTGTCTCGGCCTCGCCGATCTTCGCGCAGGTGAGGCCGATCGCGCCCGCGTCGAGCTGCATCCGCGCGATTTGCGGCGTCTTATGCGTTTTGATGTGCGGCCGGAGCGCCACGCCCGCTTCGCGCGCCACAGCGGCCATCTCCGCGATGTTCTGCTCCAGCCGGTCGAGGTCTACGAGCACGCTCGGTGTGTCGAGTGACGGGAAATATTGCTGGCTCATTACCCCTCCTTTTCCGGATTGCGGCTGCCTCCGCTCATCACGATGTGAGCGCTAGCCTAGCATGTTTTGCTGCTGCGGGGAGGTAAACTGCGACACTGCGTTGCTGCCTCCCTATCCTGGCTGGGATGGGCTTCTTCGATAGCAAATACAGCGGCAAAACCTCTTGACAAGAGGCATTTGTGAGTCTACCTTATAGAATAAATGTTCTATACGTACATGGACTGTGTGCCAGCAGTTCATTAGCGTGACGGACATTGCGCGACAAATCTGCCTTCCTTCAGGGGACAAGACCATGACCCTGGACCAGCTCTGCCTCGCGCAGCCAGTTCTTCCATCTCGTCAGCGGATTCCCTGAACTTACCAATGCCAGGAGCGAACCAATGAACGCCAGTATTCGCGTGCTGCTTGTTGATGATCAGGTGTTGCTGCGACAGGGTATCCGCGCGTTGCTCGCCGCTGCGCCCGATATTTCGGTCGTTGGCGAGGCGACGACAAGCGAGGAAGCCCAGCGACTGAGCGTGGCACTGAACCCAGATGTGCTCCTGATCGGCCCTGGCCTCGCGACTGTTACGGCAAGGTCGCTGCTCGCCTGGCTGCGTGACAACCAGCCAGCCACGCGGGTACTCCTGCTGCTCTGGCCTGTGTCGGCGGCGTGGTTTCGCGATGTCGTCGCGCTGGGCGCGGCCGGCGGCCTCCGCACGAGCGATTCGCCGGCCATGCTGATCCAGGCGCTACGCGCGGCGCACCAGGGGAGCCTCTATTGTAGCGCGGCGCTGCAACCGCTCTTGACCAGGCGCACGCCTGATGTCGCGGTCATGCTGACACCGCGCGAGCGGGATGTGCGCGCCCTCCTGGCGGCTGGCGAGCGCAACGCGGCGATCGCCGCCACGCTGGGGATCGCCGTCCGGACCGTTGATTTTCATGTGCGGAATCTCCTCGGCAAATTCGCGGCCCGCTCGCGCACCGAAGCGGTCTACCGGGCGCGAGAAGCCGGCTTGCTGCCACCGACCGCTGGTGAGCATGGCGCTGCTCGCTAGGGCATCCCGGCAAGATCACCGGGTGCAAAAACCAGCAATTTCGCCGTCGTTCCCGCTCTCCGTCACGCCTATGCTGAATGCAGGATCGCCACGAGGCGTGGCAACGACATTCGGCAGAGTAGCGAGCCAGCGATGTGGAGCGTGTAACGATGAACAACCTACAACAGCGGCGACCAACAGCAGCGATGCGTCCCCATCTTCAGCGGGTCGTGACCTGGGCGACCGCTGGACTTGAACGAGCGGCAGCGGCTCGCGTGCGCGCGGCGATCACCCGCTCACCCGTCTGGGCGGCTTGCTATGCCTACGCGCTGGGCTACCACGATGGTGGCGAAGACGCGCGTCAGCTAGTTGAGGAGGCTGACGACGAGGCATTTTTCGAACGGAATACGCCAACGAGGTAGATAACGCTCCTAGCGCAAGCCATACCAGGAGCCAGTGCGGAGTGATGGCGCTGCAAGTGGAGCAATTCGCGCCGAACATACTAGAGCACCCGTAGTGTAGTGCAAATTCCCACACTGGTGAGCGTATTCTTGCCCCCCCACTTGTTACACCGTCACCGTCCTGTAGCTCAAGTACGCACCGGGAGGATAGCACCATGCTTACCATTTCACAGATATTTCGCATTAGGCCGCCGCCTAATCTGCCAATGACTGAGGACACATTTTCCTATAGTTACTGAGGAGGAAATCATGCCATCCTTGAGTGGTTCTGCCCTTCTACCTGATCGCGTGCCGTTTGAAGGGCGTGTCTACAGCGCGACGCTCATTGGTAGTGAATACGTGATTACCTCAACGAACCTCGATGGCTCGGGCCAGGTGGACTACCACACGGGTGGGATTGTGGTCACGCGGCCAACGCTGGCCGCCAACGATGATCGTACGCTCCTGGTTGTCTATGGGGCGAATGCCAGCGGCCAGTTGTACATGATTGGGAAGAAAGCCGGCCAGAACTGGACAGGCTGGGTCTACCTGGGTGATGGCGTGATTGACCAACCACAAGCCTATGGTGGCCGCGTGGGTGTCGGTGTCACCGTTACTCGCACTGATTACCAACGCTGGACCAAGACGACCACCGATGGCCTTGGCCAGGACAACTGGTCGCTCAATAATGGCATGCTGATTCCGCTCGGAACAAATAGCCTCCTACCAAACTACGCTCCTACACAAGATACCGATCTCAGTTACCTGCATCCGCGAGTACAACGGGTACGCATGTATATGGACGGCACTAACCTCTGCTGTAGCGAGATGCCACGCTTCACTTGGAATGATCTTAACCGATTACACGACAACGGCGTCCGCATCATGATTATCAACCTGAGTGAAGCAATCACGGATACTGGACGCTTCGAACGGCAGATTGGCGTCGGACCACAAGCGATCAATATCGGTGGTGGCACCATCCTCGGCTGGGCGCGAGCACATTCCGACACTATGGTGATCCTCGAGGTTGGTAATGAGTCCGATCAAGTGTATGCTACATATGGGACCGATTACTACAACCCCTGGAACACGCGCTGGCGTGCGCTCGACATCGCTGACGATTGGAACAATACTCAGCAACACTCTGATGGACAGACTTACTCACTGAAGTTGACGAACAAGAACGTCGAAATCATGATCAGCCTGCCAACTATTAATGGCTATGCCTACCAGCATGACGAAGATTACTTCCTTGCCTTTACTGGTGATACAGGGGATGGCCGGGGCCGCGTTGGTGATAAGTATCGCCACGTCGGCGTCCATGTCTACTCCAATGGCTGTTTGCTACGCACCGACAATATCTATGATCACAGCGTGATGCGTATTCTTGATCTGGCGAAACAGGCCACCAATGGAGGTGTATATATCACCGAGTCGGCGATCAATAGTCACAATATGGATCCAGACAATTATGCATATATTCGGAATGTGCTAGTGCCGCGCTACAACCAACCCGACCCACTCAATGGCTATGCCAATGCGCGTTGGGCGGAACTTGGTCGGCGCTACGTGAATGCGCTGACTGCCTTCGACAATATTGACGGCAGAGTTAAGGGTGTGACGTTCTTCCAAGATTTTCACGGGGGTACTTATGGTCCCGGTTCAACCGAGCCTTACAACATCGATGATGGTAATACGACTGGCCAGCACGCCCACTGGGCCATGGGCAACCGGATCGGAAGTATCGATTGTGTAGCGCCTGCTAACGTAAATAGCCGCTAATATGGTTTGGTCGCCCTGCAGGTTCCATGGAACCTGCAGGGCGAACAAACCTTGATCTACTGCGAGCGCGGAGTAAAGCGCTCATAAGCCCCTTGCGGCGTACAACTATTGCAGGGGTAGATAAAGTTAACCACGTAGATGAACTGGCCTTCCGACGTCTGGCTGGTTAGCATCACTCCTCGCTCAAAGTCTTGGAGCGTCATCGTATAACCGCTCTCAGCCGCCGCGCGTGCATACCCCAGTGCGCTTCGGACATAGTCATTATCGCGCCACACCTTGCCAAAGCCGCGCTGAGGGTAGTAGAGGCCCGGCGTTGGCGCTGGCCCGCCACCGGGATCCTGCCCTTCTTGCCAGGTATCCGCGAAGTATGGTGCCACCTGACGTGCATCGATGATCAGTTGTCCAGTTTGCGGATCGCCAGCTAGGACAATGATGAGGTGCTTATCCCCTCGCCAGAACATCTGGCCGCGTTCGAAGAGCTGCGTGGCGCCAGATATCTGAGCTTGTGGTGCTATGGGGCGACCGAGCCGCCCGCGCACGTCTTCACTGGTGACATAGATGAAGTTGAAGTCGCCAGTAAGCATATCAGCCTGGGTGAGAATCGCCCGTCCGAATTGCCCCAATAGCACATCGTAGGGCGGCTGGTTCTCTGGATGCAATTCCATCCGTGCCCGCTCGAAGTACTGCACCTGATAGGTCTGGCCGTTGTCCAGGGTCTCGCTAAAGACCTCGGTGAGCGGATAACCGAACTGCATCAGATCGCCATTGGCTTGCCAGTAGTCCAGGAAGCGACCACCAAGATTATGGCCCGTCTTGGAGAAATAGATCTGCCCAGCGAGTGGTGCGGCGGGCGCAATAGTTTGGCGGTACACACCTATATCAGTGGTAAACCGATCACGAAGTACTCGTCGCCCGAACTGGCCCAGAAGCACGTCATAGGGCGGCTGGTTTTCCGGGTGCAGTTCCATCCGCACGCGCTCGAAGTACTGCACGGTGTAGGTATGACCATCTTCCAAGAGTTCCTGGCGTTCGTCGCTCAATGGATAGCCATTCAACGCCAACCCACCGTGGCTTTGCCAGTAGTCGAGGAAGCGGCCTTGAATGCACTTGCCCGTTTCGGCAAAGCATTGGCTCGCCGGTTGCGCGGCGCCAGCGGGCGCGGCGGCAAGCCAGCCAAAGAGCAGCAGGCCAAGGGCTGTCAAAGCGACGATGCAACGCTGCGTTCGCATGATCCACCGCTCCTTCCTGAAGAATATCCGTGCCCTAACAACCGTGTTGCAGGTTCCCCGCATGGCCCGCATGTCCCCACGATCAGCGTGGTACATGTCCAACGCCGCGCCTGTGGGGTGGCTGCAACAACTGTGCCCTGACATACCGCTCTCGCCAGCGGATTTGTGGCAAAGGCCGGGTGCGGGTGGCAAGAAAAAGGAGACGGGGCACTTGCCCCGCCTCCCGGTGCTGTTTGCGTGTCTCAGCCGGTTCAGCGCGCGTGGGCGATCTCGGCGTTGACCGCACGGCCACGAATCGTCGTGCGGCTGAGCGTGGCGACGACGTGGTGGGCGGCGGCTTGCGGTACTTCGACGAACGAGTAGGTGTCGAAGAGATCGATCGCGCCGATCTGCTTACCGGGGATGCCGGCCTCGTTGGCGATCGCGCCGACAAAGTCGCCGGGCCGCACGCCGTCCTGCCGGCCGACATTGACGAAGAGCCGCGACATGCCCGGTTCAGCGCCCGTGCCATCACCGGCCATCGCGTGGTCGTTGCGACGCTTGGTCTCCGGCGCGGCGGCCGTGCTGGCGCCACCACCCGTAGCGATCTTGATCGCGGCGGCGGCGATCTCGGCCGGGTCGAATTCCTCGGCGAGCTCGTCCACCAGCATCAGGTAGGGGTCTAGTCCCTCGCCTTGCAGAGCCTTGACGATGGATTCCTTGAACGACTGGCGGCGGCGCGCTTCGACGTCGGCCATCGTCGGCACGCGCACTTGCTTGATCCGCTTGCCGATGATGCGCTCGATGAAGCGCAGCTGGCGCAACTCGCGCGGCGCGACCAGCGTGATCGCGTCGCCTTCGCGCCCGGCGCGGCCAGTACGGCCGATGCGATGGACGTAGGAATCGGGGTCGTCCGGCACGTCATAGTTGATGACGTGGCTGACGTCGGGGATGTCGAGGCCGCGCGCGGCCACGTCGGTCGCCACCAGCACTTCGGTCTGCTTATCGCGGAAGCGCTTCAGCGTGCGCTCGCGCTGCATCTGCGTGATGTCGCCGTGAATTGGCTCGGCCGAATAGCCCCGGCCCTGGAGCGATTGCACCAGCTCGTCCACGTCGCGCTTGGTGCGGCAGAAGACGATCGCCGAGCCTGGCTCTTCCACATCGAGGATGCGGCCCAGTACATCGAGTTTCGCGTGGCCGGGCGCTTCGTAGTAGGTCTGGTTGATCTGCGGGACGGTCAGACTATCCCGGTCCACATTGATGCGAATTGGGTCTTTCAGGTAGCGCCGGGCCAGCGAAGCGATGCGCGGCGGGATGGTCGCCGAGAAGAGCGACGACTGCCGCGTTTCCGGCACGGCTTCGAGAATGAACTCGATGTCCTCGACAAAGCCCATGTCAAGCATTTCGTCGGCTTCGTCCAGCACCAGGAAGTTCACGCCGTCGAACGAAATGGTGCCCCGGCGCATGTGGTCCATAATGCGGCCGGGTGTGCCGACGACGATATGCACGCCGCGTTGCAAGGCGCGGAACTGTCGCTCGATTGGCTGCCCGCCATAGACCGGCGTCACGGTGATCATACGGTGCTTGCCCATCGCGTGAATCGCGTCGGCGACCTGAATCGCCAGTTCGCGCGTGGGACAGAGCACCAGGCCCTGCGGCCGGCGATCGAGCGGGTCCACCTTTTCGATCATCGGGATGCCGAACGCGGCGGTCTTGCCCGACCCGGTCTGCGCCTGGGCGATCACATCGGCGCCGCCTAGCAGCAGGCTGATCGTTTGCTCTTGAATTGGTGTTGGTTCTTCATATCCGAGGTCGGCCAGGCCGCGCAAGACTTCTGGACTCAGCCCCAACTCGGAAAATGACTTCATTGTCGCGGTCATCGTTGACCTATGTTCCCCTTCCCCCAGCGTCACGTTTGTGGCGCGGCAATCAAACACTATCGAAACGGTAGTATACCAGACGTCCGCATCTTTCGGCCAGTTGAATGTGGATTGCGGAATTGCGGCTGAACCAATGCCGCTCCCACAGACTGGCACGGTGCTGACCTAAGCCATTCCGCCATTCCGCAATCCACAATCCACATTCAACTGATTGCTCTGTTCGGCGTCATCAAGGATAATCTTGACAGAATGTGCTGAGTTGCCGGCAAGCTGGCAGCGTTATCCGTCAGGGAGGCATGACCGATACATCACAGCGCCGCCGCTTCCTGCAATGCCCACGCTGCGGCGCGGAGAATTTGCCAACCAACCGTTTTTGTGGTCAGTGTGGCGCGGAATTGCGCGGTGAAACGCCGGGCGCGCTGGCGACCTCGCTGGCGCCGAAGGGCGGCGCGGTCTTGCCCTATTCGCCCGGCCTGAAAGGGCCGGGGCCACTGGCGCGGCTGGCGCTCGTCGGGGCAGTTCTGCTGATCGTCTTCTGCCTGGCGGCAACCTACGTCTTCCTCGCCTCGGGCGCAGATCGCACACCCGCGCGACCAACCTCGACGCCGGTCAGTGTAACGATAGCGATTGTTGCAAGTTGACAGGTTGCCGGTTTCTCCGGTGAACGCCTGCGCTGGTCCGCAAGAACCTGGAACCGGTCAACCTGGAACCTGCAACCCGCTCGTCAGCGACGCTGACGAGCGGCTTCGAAGAGCAGCACGGCGGCGGCGACGGCGACGTTGAGCGATTCCAGCCCGCCTTGCAGCGGAATAGCCACGCTGCCGGTGCAGTGCCGGCGCCCTTCGGGTGTGAGGCCCCGATCCTCGTTGCCGACGATGACGGCGCTCGGCGCACGCCAGTCGGCGTCGCTGTAGACCGTTTCACCGTCTGCATCGGCTCCCCAGACGGCTTCGCAATCAGCGAGGAGTTGGGGCAGGCGGTCCCAGCCAAGATGCGAGCGCAGTGCCAGGCGAAAATGGGCGCCCATCGCCGCGCGCACGACCTTGGGATTGTAGAGGTCCACCGTCGCGCTGGTCGTGCAGAAGAGGGTCGCGCCCGCGCCAAGCGCCGCCCGCAGTAGTGTGCCGAGGTTGCCGGGGTCGCGCACGCCGTCGGCTACGACGATCAGCGGAGGGCCAGGCGATGGTTCGCGCTGTTCGGGGAAGGCGAAGGTGGCGACAATGCCCTGTGGCGATTCGGTTTCGCTGACCGAGCGCAGCACGTCGGGCGTCACCTCCAGCACGCGCATGTTGCGGCCAGCGCCCTCGCGTAACTCGCTGAGGGTGATGAGCAGCCGATCTTGCGCCGGTCCCTCACCCAGCAGGTCGCGCGCCAGCAGTACCGCGCGCGGCACGGCGCCGGCCGCCAGCGCCTCACCGAGCAGTCGCGCGCCTTCGACCACAAACGCGCGCTCCTTGTAACGCTCGCGCCGGCGGCTCAACGCGCGCACCTGCTTGACCGTGGGATTATCCAGACTTGTGACTGTTGTGACCATACTCATTATCAGCCGTGATTGTTAGGGGATAGGGGATAGACGATAGGGGATAGTCTCCCGTCAGCATCGTGCCAGGAGACCAGCGCATTGCCTGAGTTGAGCACTATCCCCTATCCCCTAACAAGAAACCGCCAGCGGTCAGCCACAGCCCGCAATGGGCGTTGTCGCTGACCGCTGGTGGCGGATCAGGTCGTTAGTACCGGCCCACCTGGGCGGCGGCGCGCTCAGCAACCACCGGGTCGAGCGCCTGGCGGGCGACTTCGACAATTTGCGCGAAGGCCGCGCCATCATGCACAGCCAGGTCGGCCAGCATCTTGCGATCCACCTGCACGTCGGCGCGTTTCAGACCCTCGATGAAGCGCCCATAGGGCAGGCCGTTGATGCGCGCCGCCGCGTTGATCCGGATGATCCAGAGACGGCGGAAATCGCGCTTGCGCGCTTTGCGGTCGCGGAACTGGTATTGCATCGCCTTGAGGACGGCTTCGTTCGCGCGCCGGAAGAGGCGATTGCGGGTGCCGTAATAGCCCTTCGCGCGGGCAATGATTCGGCGGTGCCGGGCATGGGCAGCCACGCCGCGCTTCACTCGCACCATGGTTCTCCTCGATCCTTTCTTCGCTTTCGCGCCAGCAGTGGCGAGCGCTGGGCAGCGTTATTTCACGCCATAGGGCAGCAGGCGCTTGATGCGCTTGCGGTCCGCAGCCTCCAGGACGATCATGCGATCGAAGAGACGCTTGGTCCGGGGCGCTTTGCGGCGGCGAAAGTGGCTCTTCATGCCCTTCGCGTGGCGAATCTGCCCGGTGCCGGTAATGTCAAAGCGCTTCTTCGCCCCTTTGTGTGTCTTCATTTTGGGGTTCTTGAGTTTCGACACGCGCGTCTTCTCCCTCCTGTATCCCAACCGGCGGACGTCCTCATTCACAACAAGCGCGCACACTATTCCCGCCGGCCACCTGCGCGACCGGCGGCGCGTACACGGAGCACCGCGTCGCTTATCCCGCTTCGGAAGCGGACTTGCCGTCGTCGCCGACCGGCGCTGATGGTGGCGCCGGCGCCGCGCTACCCGGCGACTTCTTCGCCGCCGGCGCGGCGCCGCTCTGCGGCTGCTTCTTCGGCGCGAGCATCGCCGTCATGTTGCGGCCTTCCAGTCGCGGTGGCGCTTCAATAACGGCATACTGGCTGAGCGAATCGAGCATCCGGTCGAGCAACGCGCGGCCCACTTCGGGGTGCAGATTTTCACGCCCACGGAAGAGGACCGTCAGTTTGACCTTGTCGCCGTCTTCCAGGAATCCTTTGGCCCGGCGACTCTTCGTCTCGATGTCATGCACATCGGTGTCGGGCTTGAACCGGATTTCCTTGATTGTGATCGCCTTCGAGTTCCGGCGTGACTCGCGCTCCTTGCGCGACTGCTCGTAGCGCGCCTTGCCCCAGTCCATAATTCGGCAGACTGGCGGCATGGCATTCGGCGCGACCTCAACCAGATCCAACCCTCGTTCGCGCGCAATCGAGAGCGCCTGGAACGTGGGCACGATACCGAGCTGGTTGCCTTCCTCGTCGATCAGGCGCACTTCACGGATACGGATGCGCTCATTGACACGTACTGGTTTGCTTATAGCCTGTTCCTCCCGCTGCAATAACAGCCACGGTCCGCGCTGGCCCGGTCGGCACACGCTGTGCAGGCATCTCGGCGGGCAACTGGCGGACAGACACTAGAAAAAGCGGCCCCACGCGGCAGCCGCTGTGCCCCAAACTGTACCACAGCACCGGCGCCGCGTCAACGAAAAAGCAAGCATCCAGCGTGGGTTATTGCACCTTACTGGCACTTCGCGCTACCTTGCCCGTAGCGGTGGCTTGCTGCCAGGCCTGTGCGGCGGCGTACATCGTGAACGGATACCTGGTATGAATCGAACCGAACGACTCTATGCGCTGGTCGAGGAGTTGCGCGCCAGGTCGCCTCGCCTGGTGCGCGCCGCCGAACTGGCCAGCCGATTTGCTGTGACGACGCGTACCATCGAGCGCGACCTGCTGGCGTTGCAGGAGGCGGCTGTGCCCATCTGGGCACAGCCTGGCCCCGGTGGGGGCTACAGCCTGAACGCCGAAACGACGCTACCGCCGCTCAATCTGACCCCCGCCGAAGCGGCGGCTATCGCCACGGCCCTGGCGGCGACTCGTGCCATGCCCTTCGCCGAAGCCGGCCGCTCCGCGCTCAAGAAGGTTGTTGGTGTGATGGCTGCGGCGCCCAGAGATAGCGCCGCCAGACTCGTCAGCCGCATCCGCGTCGTCCAGGGACCAGGCAACCCCAGCAATTCCGTCTCGGACACCATCCGGCAGGCGCTGGGTGACGCGGTCGCGGTCGAATTGGTCTATCGTGATGGTCAGGGCCGCGAGACGCAGCGTGTCGTCGAGCCGGCGGGAATCATCGGCACCCACCACGGCTGGTATCTGGCCGGCTGGTGCCGCCTGCGCCGGGCGCCACGCTCCTTCCGGCTGGATCGCATCGCCCAGATTATCCTCACAGACGAGCAAATTACGCCTCGCCCGCTCGACGCCATGCTCGCCGAGCTTCCCTTCGATATGACCGAACCTATCTTGATGTAAGGCCAGTTCGCTCGAACCAGCGCACGAGAAATTCCCGACATAACGCTGTCGCCATGCCGCGCTACAGTGGGTGTAGAGGCTCGCGCAAGCCTCACGGTTTCACGGTAAGGAGTGACGGAATCATGAGCAACCAGCCGCAATTCGGCTTCGCGCTGGAATATGTGCCAGATATCGAGGCCGCCAGGCGCTTCTATGTCGAAGTCCTCGGCCTTGAAGTCCAACGCTATCACCCAACGTATGTTCAATTCAAGAACTTCGCCATCGCCAGCGACGAGTCAATGGACGGCAAGAATGAGCCGGAACTGTACTGGCTCATTGCTGATGCTGAGGCCACGTTCAACGAGCTCTCACAAAAGGCCGAGGTGACTATGCCGCTCAAGCAGATGCCGTTCGGCAAGGTCTTCGGAATCAAGAATCCCGCCGGCAGGCCGCGCTACTTGCTTGAATTGGCGCAGAACCGGCCAAGCCAGGCGGTGTGATAAGCGCGCTGGTCCCCCAGGCTCCTCATGCTGGGCCTGGGGGACCGCCTCCCCTGGCATGGTACAATCGCGCCGGGAAGGCGTGGCGTAGACAAGCTAAAGGGGAAGCGGCAACCAGCATGATGATTGAAAAATATACCCGGCCGGAGATGGGCGCGATCTGGAGCGAGGAGCGCAAGATCGCGCTCTGGTTGCGGGTGGAGATCGCGGTCTGCGAAGCGTGGGCCGAGGAAGGCGTCGTGCCCGCCGCGGCGCTGCCCGCGATTCGCCGCGCGACGGTGGACCTGGCGCGGATGCGCGAGATCGAGCGCGAGACCGAGCACGACGTGATCGCCTTTCTCCGCGCGGCCGGGGAGACGGTCGGCCCCGACGCGCGCTGGATTCACCTGGGCCTGACGTCGTCCGACGTGATTGACACGGCGCTCTCGCTGCAAACGCTTGAAGCGATCGACCTGCTGCTGGCCGATATTGACAGCCTGCGCGCGGCCGTGGGCGAGCAGGCGCTGAAGTATAAGGACACGCCGCAGATCGGCCGCACCCACGGCATCCACGCCGAGCCGACGACTTTCGGCCTGAAGCTGGCCGGCTGGTACGCCGAACTCGACCGCGCCCGCACCCGTCTGGTCGCCTGCCGCGAGGATATGGCCGTTGGCGCGATTTCCGGCGCGGTCGGCACGCACGCGAACGTGCCGCCGCAAGTCGAGGAGCGCGTCTGCGCCGCGCTGGGGCTGCGTCCCGACCCGGTCTCGACGCAGATCATCGGGCGTGACCGCCACGCGGCCTTTCTGACGACGCTGGCGGTAATCGCGTCGTCGCTCGACCGCTTCGCGACCGAACTGCGCCATTTGCAGCGGACGGAAGTGAGTGAGGCGGCCGAGCCGTTCGGGGCGAAGCAGCAAGGCTCGTCCGCCATGCCGCACAAGCGCAATCCGGTGCTGGTCGAGCGAATCAGCGGCCTGGCGCGGATCATTCGTGGCTACAGTGTCAGCGCGCTGGAAACAGTCGCGCTGTGGCACGAGCGCGACATCTCCAATTCCTCCGCCGAGCGCGTCTACTTCCCCGATGCCTGCACCCTGCTCGACTACCTGCTGGCACTGATGGAGCGCATCGTGCGCGGGATGGACGTCTATCCGGCGCGGATGCGCCGCAACCTCGAGTCCACGCAGGGCATTATCTACTCGCAGCGAGCGCTGCTGGCGCTGACCGAGGCGGGCCTGGATCGCCAGGAGGCGTACAAAATTGTGCAGCGCGCCGCGATGCGTGCCTGGGCGGAAGAGACGCCGCTCTACGACTTGCTCCGCGCAGAACCAGCCGTCACCACACGCCTGCCCGACGACCAGCTCCGCGCCCTCTTCGACCCCCACTACCATCTGCGCTTCGTGGACGACGCCTTCCGCCGTGTCGGTCTCTTGCCTGCGAGCGTGGGTGCCAGGGAGGGCTGACTTTAACGCAGAGAGCGCGGAGGGAGCGGCTTGAAGCACGGAGGCGATTATCGGAGCCACGATCCAGGTTCATTGGGCGTTAGGTCCTGTCTTGCTTGAAGCGGCCTGCCCGGAAGCTGCTCTGCGTTCTCTGCGCGCTCTGCGGCTGAATTCCGTAACCCAAGGAATGAGGAGGCTATGACGGTAGGGGAGCCACTGCTGCGAATCGAGCTGCCGGGGGCGCCTGTCTTCCGGCGAGGGAAGGTACGCGATACATTCGATCTCGGTGACCAGCTGTTGATGGTGTCGTCGGACCGGGTGTCGGCGTTCGACGTGATCATGCCGAACGGGATTCCGGGCAAGGGCACGATCCTGACGCAACTGTCGAACTTCTGGTTCGCGCGCACGCGCGGCATCGTGCGAAATCACTTGCTGGCGACCGACCCGGCGGAGTTCCCGGCCAGCGTGCGGCCATACGCCGAGTTGCTGCGTGGACGGAGCGTGCTGGTCCGTAAGGCGCAGCGCGTTGATATTGAGTGCGTGGTGCGCGGTTACCTGGCCGGCTCAGCCTGGGTGGAGTATCAGCGCGCGGGGACCGTCTGCGGACAACC
>DASUBC010000040.1:0-5057 GCA_035763465.1 Thermomicrobiales bacterium | reverse complement strand
TCGGCCGGCACGCGGCCCTCGATGGGCAGTTCGTAGCCGGTCATCGTGCGGAAGCGCGGCGCTTCGATCGCCGCCTGGATGCTGTAGCCGTGGTCAAGGACATTGCTCATCATCTGCGGCGTCGTCTGCATGATGCCGAACGAACCGGGCGTGCCGACCATCAGGAAGAGGCGGCCGTCGCGCCAGATTTGCGACGGCGCCAGGCACATTTCCACCTTCTTGCCCGGCGCGATGACGTTGGGGCTGGCCGGTTCGTCGTCGAACCAGTGCGCGAAGTTGTTCAGCGTCAGGCCGGTGTCGCCGTGGACAACGCCCGAGCCGAAGCCCGCGCCGAGCGTGTGCGTGCAGGCGACCGCGTTGCCCTGTGCGTCAATCGCGACGAAGTGTGTCGTCGCCTCGCGGACCAGGCTTGGCGGACTACCGGGCAGAATCTCCTGCGACAGTTTGTGCGCCGTGAAGCGTTCCCCACCGCTGTAGCCCGCGTGCTGGGGGTCAATCAGCGCGCGGCGCTGGGCGGCGTACTCCTTCGAGAGTAGCCAGTCCACCGGCGCGTGGGGGTCGGGTGCGTAGGTGGTGCGGTCGGCGACCGCCAGTTTCATCGCCTCAGCCAGGTGGTGAATGGTGTCGGCGCTGTTCTGCCCCATCCCCGCGATGTCGAAGCCCTCCGCGATGTTCAGCGTGAGCAGGTATTGCAGGCCACTGCACGGCGGCGGCGGGCAAAAGAGCGTATAGCCCCGGTAGGTGGACGAGATTGGCTCGTGCCAGGTCGGCTCATAGGTCGCGAAGTCGTCCTCAGTGAGAATGCCGCCATTTTCCTGGGAGAAGCGGGCGATCTCTTTGGCGATTGGTCCCCGGTAGAATGCTTCCGCGCCGCCTTCGACAATCGTGCGGAAAGTGCGCGCCAGGTTCGGCTGCCGGAGGATGTAGCCGACCGGCGGCGTGTCGCCGTCCGGCAGATATTGCGCGCGGGAGGTCGGCCACTTTCGCAGCTCCTTCGGCGCCCACTCAAACATCCGCTGATTGCTGATGGTGATCGGGAAGCCGCCCTCGGCCAGTTCGATTGCCGGCTGGAAGACGGTCGCGCGGTCCATCGTGCCGTAGCGTTCCAGCGCGGCCAGCCAGCCGCCGAGGTTGCCCGGCACCAGCGGCGAGAGGATACCGAAATCTTTGCTGCCTGCCCCGGCCTTCTGGAACACGGATAGGTCGGCAGCGGCGGGCGCGCGGCCGATGAAATCGAGCACGACCGGCTTGCTCGCGCCGGCCGGCGTAATGACCATGTAGCCGACACCCGCCGCGCTCGACATATAGGGTTCGACCACGTTGAGCGTCGCGGCCGTCGCCACGGCGGCGTCAATCGCGTTGCCGCCCGCCAGCAGCATCCGCAGGCCCGCCATTGACGAATGTGGGTTTGCCGACGCCACCGCGCCCCGCCGCCCCATCACCACCGGCCGGTGCGCCAGCCCATTGTTCGGCCAGGTCATCGCTCCCTCCTATGCGAAGTCGTGAGTGCGTGAGTGCGTGAGTCGTGAGTAGGTTCAGATAAGCACAGTGCCCAACTGCTAGCGTGATGCCAATCCGAAGCAACTCACGACTCACGTCGCACGCACGCACGCCTGTTGAAGACGGTGGGCATCATAGGGAGGGGGGCGGATGGTGTCAAGGTGGCCCTCACCCCCGCTCGCTGCGCTCGCATCCCCTCTCCCGTCGCCACGGGAGAGGGGGACCGGCGAGCGGAGTGAGCCAGGGGTGAGGGCTGCCTACCCCGCCGCGCAGCGGAAGCCGAGATGGTTGGTGGCGCTGTCAATCGTTTGGGGCGAGCGGGCGGCGGGGCGGTAGCGCAGACAGTAGTTCGGCGCGCAAAGGTGCGAGCCGCCCTTGATCGCCTTGCGCGGTATCGGCGAGGCGGGATTCGCGGGGTCGAGACTCCCGACCTCCGTGCCGCCGCGCGGGTTGGCCGGCGCGCAACAGGGCGAGGCTACGGCGTCGGGGTGGCGCGATGTCCACCAGTCCTCAGTCCACTCCCAGACATTGCCGGCCATGTCGTACAGACCGAAGCCGTTCGGCGGGAAGGAGCCGACCGGCGACGTGCCCTCGAAGCCGTCGAGTTTCTGGTTCTGCCAGGGAAACTCGCCCTGCCAGGTGTTCGCCATCAGTTGCCCGCCGGGTGCGAACTCGTCGCCCCAGGTATAGACCGCGCCCGCCAGGTCGCCGCGCGCCGCGCGCTCCCATTCCGCCTCGGTCGGCAGGCGCTTGCCCGCCCAGGTGGCGTAGGCGAGCGCGTCCTCGTAGGCGATCTGCACGACCGGGTGCTGCGCCAGCCCCGCCAGAGAACTCTTCGGCCCACGCGGGCGCCGCCATTGTGCGCCCGGCACATAGGCCCACCAGTTCCCGTAGTTATTGAGGTCCACCGGCCCCGGTGGCTGGTGGAAGACCAGGCCACCCGGTTGCAAGAGGTCGGGCAGCGCGTCGGGGTAGAGCGCCGGGTCGAGCGGGCGTTCCGCGACCGTGACATAGCCGGTCGCCTCGACGAAGCGCCGGAACTGTGCGTTCGTCACCGGAAACTGGTCCAGCCAGAAGCCATCTATCGTGACGGTGTGCGCGGGCGCTTCCTCGGGGTAGAAATCGTTCGACCCCATCAGAAACGTCCCGCCCGGCACCCAGACCATCTCCGGCGCGGGCGGCGCCCCCGGCGGCTCCGGCAACAGCGCCGGCAGTGGGAACCGGGCGCGCGTCGCCGGTCGCGTCTGTGTGCCTGCTTTCATGGGGATACCTCCAGTGCGAGGTCGAAAGTCTCTGCGGTCAACGCCGTAGTTGGTCTGTGAACGCTGGTTCGTGCCACGCCATTGCCTCGTCACAAGCGACCTTCGACCTTCGACCTTCCGACTTTCGACCCGTTTAGCGCGCCATACTGACGCCCTCGACCTCTTCGCAGGTACCAGCGGCGACGTGGAAGATGCGCCGCCGCTGGCGCTTGAGGTCCGCGCCGAGGACGTGGATGGACAGCCCTTCGCCGGGGCTGATGACTTCAATGCTGTGGATGTCGTTCGGCGGCAGCAGTGGGTAGGTCGCGCCGTGCGTCAGCACCTCGTCGGCGGTCTCGCGCACCGCGCACTGGCCCGGCACGCTGCCATCGTCGGCGCGGTCGTAGCGCACCGTGTGCTGCTCGCCGGAGTAGACGCCGATGATGCCCCAGGTGACATGGTCGTGGACCGGCGTGGGCCGCGCGTGCAGGAAACGCACGCCGTAGATGTTCAGCGAGCCGTCGTCATTCTTGTAGTAGGCATAGCCGGGGCGACCGCTGTCTACGGTGGTTGCGTACTCAGGATCGGTCCAGCCTGGCCCGTCGAGCGCCCGTTTCAAGAGCGGTTCCAGCGCCCGCACCGCTGCCGCACGGTCAGTGATGCCACCCGGCACTTCCATAATGCGGCGCGCGTCCGCGACAAACTCGCGCACGCCGTAGACCGACTCCGACTCACTCATAGCGCCTCTCCTCTCACCGACAAATCCCGCTGCGACGGGCGGCAAGCACGATAACGTTGTGCTCTGTCTGCCCGGACGCCTGGCAATTGTACCGCAGCGGAGTGGGCTGACGGACAGTGGTTCTCGGCAGCGCGGTGTCTGGTGGCGGGTGCGGTGCCGCTGAGGACGCCCGGCGGTTGAAACCGCAGGCTGAAGGCTGCGGCCACGAAGTCCCCCTACAGGGACTGGGTCTATGATGAGGCCGGGGTTGGCACTCCGCATTCCGCGCTCCCGGCGCCGCAACGCGCAAAGGTGAAGGAGTAGACCGCCAAGCCCGAAGTGGCGGGGACGAGTGTCAGCATGGTCAGGCCGCTGGCGTCGGGGTGAGCCGCGCCCAGCTCGTAGAGCCGGGGGGCAACGATGGTGAGGTCGTGCGCGCGGGCCTGGTCACGCGGCGCGGCGAGCGGCCCCAGGCGGACTTGCAGCGCGCCGGTCGTGTTGGCAGCGGGCGCCAATACAGCGTTTACCGCCAGGCCGCGCCAGGCGACGCGCAACCAGCCCGGCTCCGGACCGGCAAAGGTGGCGGCGTCGGCGTCTACCCGCCAGCGTCCCTGGAGATGGATGTAGCCTTCGCGGTAGCCGCCAGGGTCGGTGTAGCGCGCGACTGTATCTTCCTGAAAGCCGCCGGGATTGCCGGAGACGCCGCGATAGTACCCGGCGAAGAGTTCCGGTGTTGCAGGCGCGCAGACCGCGCCGATGGATGTGTCGTCAGCCAGGGTCAGGTAGGGCGAGGGCGATGGCAGGTCGGGCTGGCCTTCGCCGAGCAGGTCGCGGATGGCCTGCTCGGTGGCGGCCTCGCCGCCTTCGCCCGCGCGCTCGTAGCGGATGCGCCCCTCGCGGTCAATCAGGTAACGCTGCGGCCAGAAGCGATTGGCGAAGCGCGACCAGATGGCGCGGTCGTTGTCGAGGACGACCGGAAAGGTCACGCCGAGGTCGCGCAGCGCCTGGGCGACGTTGGCCGGGTCGCGCTCGAACGGAAACTCCGGCGTATGCACGCCGAGCACAGTCAACCCGGCGGAGCCGTAACGCGCGTGCCACTCGCGCAACGCGGGCAGCGTCCGCAGGCAATTCACGCATGAGTACGTCCAAAACTCCACCAGCGTTGTCGCCCCGCGCCACCCGGCGACCGGGCCGCCATTGAACCACGGGCCGGCGCTGGCGGGGAGGAGCGGCGCGCGCAAGTGCGGATTGCGGATTGTGGATTGTGGATTCTGCATCAATCAGGCACCGCCTATCTTTTGAAGCATTGCCATGACCAACTCGAATCCACTATGCCGCACTCCGCACTCAGCGGGTTTTCTCGGCGAAGAACTCGACCGTGCGCGTCAGTCCTTCATCGAGCGCCACAGTGGGCTGCCAGCCGAGGTCGCGCTGAATCAGGCTCCAGTCGAGGCAACTGCGGCGCTGCTCGCCAGCCTTGGCTGGGCCGTGTTGCTCCTGAGCATTGGCTTCGGTCAGCGCGTTGAGGCGGTGAAAGATGTCGTTGACCTCGGTCTCGGCGCCGGTGCCGACGTTGTACGCGCCAACCCGGTCGCTCG
>DASUBC010000039.1:0-12652 GCA_035763465.1 Thermomicrobiales bacterium | reverse complement strand
GATCTTGGCGACGTCTTGGCGGTTCCCCGTATTCAATTCGTGCTACAGTGCGCCGGTTGGATTAGCAAGGTGAGGGGAGTCAAAGCGTGAAAATCGAGCGCATCACCCCAATTCTGGTGGATCGCTGCCTGCTGGTGCGGGTATACACCGACGAAGGACTCGTCGGCACGGGCGAGGCCGGGCTGTGGGCGCACCACCGGCTTGTCTACGAAGCGATCACCGATCTCGCCGACTACTACGTCGGGCGCGACCCCGCGCTCATTGAGCACCACTACCAGGCGGTGTCGCGCGATACGCACTTCGCGGGCGCGGCGCTCAGTGCGGCGCTCTCTGGGATTGACATCGCCCTCTGGGACATTTTGGGCAAAGCGGTCGGCCGGCCGGTCTCTCAACTGCTCGGCGGCAAGTGCCGCGATAAAGTCCGTGTCTTCGCCAACGTGAGCGGCAGCTCGCTCACCGAGCGGGCCGCGAGCGCCCGCGAGTCGGTCGCGCAGGGCTATACCTCCCTGCGAACGACACCATTCTTCGCCGGCTGGGAACAGCAGACACCGACGCAGTACATCGGCGCCGCCGTCGCCATCGCCGCCGCGATTCGCGAGGCTGTCGGCGACACCATTGACCTCGGCCTGGAGATTCACCGTAACCTCGGACCCGACGAAGCCATCCTCCTGGCGCGTGAGCTCGCGCCGCTGCGAATCCTCTACTACGAAGACCCGGTCGCGCCGGAGAGTTTGGAGGCGTTGCGCTACGTCGCGCGCCACGTCAACCTGCCGATCGCCACTGGCGAACGCTGCTACAACCTCTACCAGTTCAAGGAGCTGCTGGACACCGGGACGGTAGCGCAGATTCGGCCGGACCTCTCGCTGGCGGGCGGCTTCACGCAGTGCAAGAAGATCGCCGCGCTGGCCGAAGCTGCTTTCGTCGGCATCTTCCCGCACCTGATGGGCAGCGTCGTCAACCTGGCCGCCTATACCCAGTTCGGCGCGGCCATTCCGAATTACACGTTGATGGAGGGCCAGGCCAGCCTCCTGCACGAGCTTGTCGAGGCGCCGCTGGTTCCCGAGAACGGCTACATCACTGTGCCCGACCGGCCGGGCATCGGTGTGGAACTGCGCGAAGAACTGCTGGCGAAGTTTCCCTACCGGCCGCACACCATCGCGCCTGCGTTCCGGGCCGACGGCGCGGTCGCGCACTGAGCAGTCAGTACGCGCTACAAGTACGGCTGTACCAGCTGGGCCAGCTGGCGCAGGCTTGCGCGCTCGTCGCCGGGACCATCGAAGATCAGCACGTACTCGCCCGCGAAACCGGCGTCGCGCGCCAGGTCCAGACAGCGCCGAAAGTCAGCCTCATCGGGCTGCCCAGCCGCCAGGTAGCTGGCCTTCGCGTGGACCGTCTCGGCGCGCGGCAGAATCAGGCGCAGGTCGTCGTACTTACTCACGCCCCGGTAGTTGCCAAAGTCCGCGCAGAGACCCACCCGGCCGTCAAGCGCCTCCAGAATTGTCACGAGCGTCTTCGGCGCCATCGCCAGCTGGCGCCAGTTCTCCGTGATCAACCGCATACCGCGACCCGCCGCGTACTCGGCCAGTTCCGCCAGCCCGGCGACACTCCGCGCGACCGCGCCATCGGCATCGGGCGCCGCGTCACCGGCGCCAACGCGCACTCGCCGCGCACCGAGAGTTGCTGCAACGTCAATCCAGTCCTTCAGCCGGGCGACGACGTGCGCTCGCTCGCTGGCGTCCACCGCCGTAATATCGCCCGCGTCAAGCAGCAGCGAGGCCAGCGCGATACCCGCCGCGTCCAGCCGCCCGCGCAACTCGGCCAGGTAGACAGCATCGGTACGCGGGAAGTGATATTGAACGATCTCCAAATTCGGGATGTCCAGCGCGGCGACGGCGGCAGGCACGTCCAGCAGTGTCATACTGCCCACGCCGTACGGATACGTCGCCGTGCGTTCACCGCTCGTCAATTCTAGCGCCGGGTAGGTGGCCCCAAGCGTCCGGCACAGGCTAAAGGACGAGACAGACAGGGTTGGCATCAATTCCTCCAGCGGCGTAGATTGGCACGAGCGTGGCACATCCAGGCGTCGTTTGGCCGTACTATACTATGCAGGGAGCAGACAATCAGGAGGAACTGAACAAGGGGCACCGTCCATGCCGTCCATGCAACAGCCGGCGACCAGAGCGAGGCGTTCATCAGGCCGTACTCTGACGGTGTCGAAGGAGCCTGCTCTCACCCTGGCGCATCGCGACGAGGCAGAGGCCAGCCATTGGCGGGAGCAGCTCGAATCGCTCTACGCGATTTCGGTGAAAATCGCCGGCTTGCGCCAGCTCGACCAGGTGATGGACCACGCCCTCGATTACTGCTTGCAACTGACTGGCTCCGAGTTCGGATTCGTCGGCCTGCTGGATAATGCCAATAACCTCGATGTCGCGGCGATCAAAGGCTTTGTGGTTGACCGGCCCGATTTCTGGGAGCGGTTTCGGCACATCCCGATTCGCCCGAGCGTCTTCGGCATTGTCGTTATCGAAGGACGCCCCAACCGCTCCAACGATGTTCTCCACGATCCGTACCACGTCGGCTCGCCACGCGGGCACCCACCGGTACGCACCTTCCTCGGCGTGCCGCTGACCGTCGGCACGGAGACGATCGGCATGATCGGCGTTGCCAACCGCCAGGAAGGCTACGACGCCGAGCACGAACGGCTCCTCGCCACCTTCGCCAACCAGGTCGCGGTGGCGATCGCCAACGCCCGCCTCTATGAGCGCCAGCAGGCGATGATCGCCGATTTGCAGTCGCTCCACGCCCGCCTTGATGCCGCGAAAATGGAGGCCATGCTCAATCAGGAACGTAACCGCATCGCTGAGGAACTGCACGACCGGGTCGCGCAGATCATGTTCAGCATCGGCATGGGCGCGACCTGGTGCCTGGAACACAGCGCGCCGGGCGAAGTCACCCAGGCGCTCGAACAGCTTAAAGAGCTGGCTGGACGCGGCACAGCCGAGATCCGCCGCGCGGTCTACAACCTCGCCGCCGATGCGCCGCCACCGCGCGGTCTCGTGGACCGGCTGCGCGACGCGGTCGCCACCTTCGACAGCACCAGCGATCTGCAAGTGGACCTGATCGTGGCTGGCCGGCCCCATCATCTGCCAGACGACGTGGAAGAGGCGCTGCACCGCATCGTGCTGGAAGCCTTGACGAACGTGCAGCGGCATGGCGGCGCCAGCGCCGCCATCGTCAGCCTGGACTTCGAGCCTGAGCAGGTAACGCTGGTCGTGCAGGACAACGGGCGGGGGGTACCGCCACACATTCTTGCCGGCCAGGGTGAGCGTTCCGGCCACTTCGGTTTGAAGGGAATGCAGCGCCGGATCGAGGCGGTCGGCGGCGCCTTCACCTTGCACAATGGCGAAGATGGCGGCCTGGTCATCCGCGTGGCCGCACCGACGAGCCTGTCGCCGGATAGGCGCCGAAAGAGGCCGCGATGATCACACCCGCCAGCGCGACGCCCGCCCCTCTGCGGGTGGTCATGATTGACGATCACGAGATCATCCGCACCGGGCTAAAACATATCCTGGCTGGCGACCCTGAGTTCGCGGTGGTTGGCGAAGCTGACGATGGGCCACCAGGCATCGCGACAGTCGAGGCGACCCGGCCCGATATCGTGCTGCTTGACGTGCGGCTACCGAGCCTCAGCGGCGCCGCTGTCTGTCAGGTTCTCACCGAGCGAGCGCCGGGTGCGAAGATTCTGATCTTGAGTGCTTTCGGCGAAGATGAACTGGTCCACGAGTGCCTGCGCGCGGGCGCGCGTGGCTATGTGCTCAAAGATATCGTGCATTTCGATCTCAAGAAGAGCCTCAAGGCCGTGGCGCGGGGCGAGGTGGTGATTGACCCGCGTGTGGCACGGGGCGTCGTTGATCGCCTCCGCAACGGCGACGACCGCTCCAGCCATCATCTGCCGCCCCACCAGTTATCGGTCCTGCGCCTGATGAGTCGGGGCTTCTCCAACCGCGAGATCGCCGAGCGCCTCTGCCTCAGCGAAAACACAATCAAGGGCTACGTGCAAGAAGTTCTGCGCCGCCTGGAGGCAAAGAACCGCGTCGAAGCCGTGATGATCGCCAGCCGGCAGGGCTGGCTGTAGAAGCGGGCAGTCGGGCAGAGCGCACTGCCCGCCTGTCCCACTACCCGCCTCTCTTATCACCCCTCCGATCGGAGGGATAATCCCTCCATCCAGCGCCATCTGATTCACCATTATGGCGGCTTTTCGCTGGCTGCTTCCACTCGCTAGACTGAGAGAAGGCAGCGGCTAACGAATGACCGGGGTCGCCTGGGACCGGCTGAATTCGGCTTTGCCAGGCGATCCGGTGCGGACGTGACCGGCGTCGGCGCCGTTCCCGCTCGATACAGAAAGGAGGGGCAGGGTCATGATTCCCGGTGCCTTTACCTACCTCACCCCGCGCAGCGTCCCCGAAGCGCTCGGCTTCATGCAGGAGCATGGCGACGAGGCCAAGATTCTGGCGGGGGGCCAGAGCCTCATCCCGCTGATGCGTTTCCGCCTTGCCGAACCGAAATACCTGATTGACATCAACAAGATCGCCGGTCTCAGCGGCGTCACCATGCGCGACGGCTACCTCGCCATCGGCGCGCTGACCCGCGAAGTCGAACTGCACAATTCGCCACTCATCCGGGAGCATTTTCCCCTGCTAACCGATACTGCCGAGGTGGTGGCAGACCCGTTGGTCCGCAACCTGGCGACAGTCGGGGGCAACCTTGCTCACGCCGACCCGGCCAACGACCACCCGGCGGCGATGCTCGCCCTGCGCGCCGATATTGTGGCGACCGGCCCGCGTGGTGAGCGCGTCGTTCCGATTGACAACTTCTTCGTAGACATCTTCACGACCTCCCTCGCGCCGGACGAGCTGCTGACCGAAATCCGGATTCCGCTGCCGCCGGCTCATTCGGGCGGCGCGTACGTCAAGTTCGAGCGCAAGTTCGGCGACTACGCAATCGCGGCCACGGCGGCGCAGCTCACGCTGGACGCTGACGGCACGATTGACCAGGCCGGCATTGGCCTGACGAATGTCGGCGCAACGCCGCTGCGCGCGACGCAGGCCGAGGCCATTCTACTGGGACGCCAGCCATCCGACGCGGCTGTCCGAGAGGCGGCGGAGCTGGCCGCGCAAGAATGCAACCCAAGTGATGATCTACGCGGCACCGCCAATTACAAGCGCGCGATGGTGCGGACGATGACGCAGCGGGCGCTCCGGCTGGCGGCGACACGAGCGTCGGTAGTCGGCTGATCGCGCCGCTGGACGGCGTGCTTCGCGCCGGCAGCGCATGGAGGGACGTCGTGAAACACGCAATCACCGTGACAGTCAACGGAACCGCCTACACCCGCGAGGTCGAGCCACGCCTGCTGCTGGTCCACTTCATCCGGGAGGAACTCGGGCTGACCGGCACCCACATTGGCTGCGACACGACGAGCTGCGGCGCCTGCACAGTCCACTGGAACGGGCGCCCAGTCAAGTCCTGCACCGTCTTCGCAGTCCAGGCGGACGGCGACGAATTGAGCACGGTCGAGGGACTGGAGCAAGGCGGCCAGCTCCACCCGATTCAAGACGGCTTCTGGCAGGAACACGGCCTCCAGTGCGGCTTCTGCACGCCCGGTATGATGATGACGGCAGTCGCCCTGCTGAAAGAAAATCCGCACCCCAGCGAGGAGGAAATCCGCCGCGCGATCGCGGGCAACCTCTGCCGCTGCACCGGCTACGTCAACATCGTGCGCGCGATCCGCTACGCCGCCGAGAAGCTTGACCCGCAGGCGACACCCACACCGCAGCCCGAACCAGCGAATGTGGCGAAGTGAGTACGTGAGAGCGTGAGTCGTGAGTTGATTCGGACTGGCGCCACGCCCCCTGTCAATGCATTTCTTTCCCGACGTTCTCACGACTACAAGGAGAAATACCGATGACGGCCACACCGATTCAGGGACTCGGCCACCGGGTCAAACGGAAGGAAGACCCGCGGTTCGTGCGCGGGCGCGGCACGTACATTGACGATGTCACGCTGCCGGGGATGCTCTATCTCGACATCGTCCGTAGTCCCTACGCCCACGCGCGCATTACAAAGATCGACACGTCGCGGGCGCTGGCGATGGAGGGCGTGCTGGCGGTCATCACCGGCAATGATCTCGAGGCGGCGGGACTGGCCTGGATGCCGACCCTGATGAGCGACCGGCAGATGGTACTGCCGACCGAGCGCGTCGTCTACTACGCGCAGGAGGTCGCGGCGGTCGTCGCGACGAGCCGGTACGCCGCCGCCGACGCGGTGCTGGCGGTGGACGTCGAGTACGAGCCGCTGGACGCGGTCGTTGACCCCTTCAAGGCTCTCGAACCCGACTCGCCGCTGGTCCGACCCGACCGCGAGCAGAAAACGAACCACATCTGGCACTGGGAGGCGGGCGACAAGGCGGCGACCGACCGCGTCTTCGACGAGGCCGAGGTCGTCGTCGGCCAGGACCTTTACATCCCGCGCATCCACGTCGCCTCAATCGAGACGTGCGGCTGTGTCGCGAGCTTCGACCATGCGCTGGACAAGTTGACCATCTGGATGACCAGCCAGGCGCCTCACGCCCACCGCACCGTCTTCTCGCTGGTCAGCGGCATCCCCGAGCACAAGATTCGCATCATCTCGCCCGACATCGGCGGCGGCTTCGGCGGTAAGGTACCGGTCTACCCTGGCTACGTCATCGCAACCGTCGCCACGCTGCAAACCGGCAAACCGGTCAAGTGGATTGAAGATCGTTCGGAAAACCTGCAAGCCGATTCCTTCGCGCGCGACTACCACATTCACGCCGAGATCGCCGCCGATAAAGATGGCCGGATGCGCGCGATGCGCGTCAAAACGCTCGCCGACCACGGCGCGTTCGACGCCGCCGCGAATCCCTCGAAGTTCCCGGCCGGACTGTTCAGCGTTTGCACCGGCTCGTACCAGTTCGAGCAAGCGCACGTCGCGGTAGACGGCGTCTACACAAACAAGGCGCCCGGCGGCGTCGCCTACCGCTGCTCCTTCCGTGTGACCGAGGCGGTCCATACGATCGAGCGGATGGTGGACCTACTGGCCGATGAACTCCAGGTGGACGCCGCCGAACTGCGACTGAAGAACTTCATCCAGCCGGAGCAGTTCCCCTATAAGTCGCCGACCGGCTGGGAATACGACAGCGGGAACTATCCGGCGGCTCTTCAGAAAATTCTCGGCCGGATCGGCTATCACGAGTTGCTGCGCGAGCAGGAGGAGAAGCGGGCGCGCGGCGAGCTGATGGGCATCGGTTTCAGCACCTTTACGGAAATCGTCGGCGCGGGGCCGTCGCACACATTCGACATCCTCGGCATCAAGATGTTCGACAGCGCCGAGATCAGGGTGCATCCAACCGGCTCAGCGATCGTCCGCATCGGCGTGCAGACACAGGGCCAGGGCCACGAGACGACCTTCGCCCAGATCGTCGCGGAGGAACTGGGGCTGCCGGTTGAGAACATCACGGTCGAGCACGGCGACACCGACACCGCGCCCTACGGTCTCGGCACCTACGCCAGCCGCAGCACACCAACGGCGGGCGCGGCGACGGCGGTGGCGGCGCGCAAGATTCGCGAGAAAGCCCGCCAGATCGCGGCATATCTGCTGGAGTGCAGTCCCGACGACCTGGAATGGCAGGACTACACCTTCCGCGTCAAGGGCGCACCCGATCGCGCCAAGACGATGCAAGAGCTCGCCTTCGCCGCCTACACCAACCATCCGCAGGGCATGGAAGCGGGGTTAGAATCGGTAACCTACTACGACCCGCCGAACCTGACCTTCCCGTTCGGCGCCTACGTCTGCGTAGTAGACATTGACCGGGGTACGGGGCAGGTGAAGATTCGGGAGTTCCTGGCGCTCGACGACTGCGGTACGATCATCAACCCGATGGTAGTGGAGGGACAGATTCACGGTGGGCTGACGATGGGCCTCGCGCCGTCGCTGCTCGAAGAGATCGTCTACGACGAGAACGGCGTTATGCTGACCGGCACGCTGATGGACTATCTGCTGCCGACCGCGATGGAGACGCCGGACTGGCAGACCGACAGCACCGTGACGCCCTCGCCGCATCACCCGATCGGCGCGAAGGGCGTCGGCGAAAGCCCAACCGTGGGTGCGCCACCGGCCATCGCCAACGCAGTAGTTGACGCGCTGAGCCACCTCGGCGTGCGCCACCTTGACATCCCGATCACGCCGATGAAGGTCTACGCGATCTTGCAAGAGCACGGCGTGGCGGAATAACCACCGCGCCACAAGAGGGACCAGGCATGGACACCGCAGCGCCAACCAGCACCCTCGTCACGGCGATGGCCGGCCAGCAACCGCTATCGCCACGCCTGCCGGAAGACCACTTTGCACGCGCCGCCGCGCTGAAACAAGCCGGCGCGCCGTTCGTGCTGGCGACGGTGGTCTGGAGTCAGCGCCCGACGTCGGCGCAGCCGGGCGCGAAGGGCATCGTCACGCCGGACGGTGCCCTCTTCGGCTGGGTCGGGGGCAGTTGCACGCAGCCAGCCGTCGTGCGCGAGGCACTGCTGGCGCTGGCCGATGGACAGCCCCGCCTCTTGCGGCTCGGTCCCGACGGCGACGGGGGCGCGGCGCGGCACGGCGTCATCGCCGCGCCCATGACCTGCCACAGCGGCGGCGCGCTGGAGATCTTCCTCGAACCGTTCCTGCCGCCGCTGCAACTGGTCGTCGCCGGCGAAAGCCCGGTCGCCGACGCGCTGTTGCGGCTCGGCCATACGATGGGCTATCGCACGGTCGCGGCGCGGCCCCAGTCACGCGGGGCCGCGCCGCGCGAGGCCAACCTGATTCTCGACACCCTGGAATTCGCCGGGCTGGCCGCAAACCGGCGGACTGTGGCGGTCATTGCGAGTATGGGCCAGTACGACGAGGAAGCGATCGCGCAGGCGCTGCGAACCGGGATCGGCTTTGTCGCGCTCGTCGCCAGCCGCCGGCGGTTCGCGGCCACGCTGGACTGGCTGCGCGACGCCGGTCTCCCCGACGAGCTGCTGACGCGCGTCAAAGCGCCGGCCGGCTTGGACATCGCCGCCAGCGCCCCGGAGGAAGTCGCGGTCAGCATCCTGGCCGAGATCATCGCGCGGAAGGCGACGCTTGCGGCTACGCCTGCCACCGTGCCGCCAGCCGAGGCAGCTCCCGCCGCCGTTGACCCGGTCTGCGGGATGGCGGTGGAAACTGCCGGCGCACGCTACACCTTTGACCACGAAGGAGAACGCTACTACTTCTGCTGCGCTGACTGCCGGCGTAAATTCGCGTCCGACCCGCGCCACTTCCTCACGGCCCGGCTCGTTTCACCGTAGCTGGCCTACATCCGGCAGAGTATCAACCGAGCCGCGCACCAGGCTGCCCGCGCCGGAGCAGTGAGCCAAGCACATAGCCGCCGCCAATCAGTAGCGCGCTGCTCACCATCGCGCGACTGAGACGGCTCGTGGTGCGGTCGAGGCTCGTGCGCGCCTGCTCGTCGAGCGCGAGGCGCATCGTGAACTGGTCGTTCGCCAGCTTGTCGAGCAGGATGTCGGTGCGGCGGGGACTGTTCTCGAACAGGTGCTTCATGTCGAGCACCCAGGCGAAGACGCGCCCCGGTGACAGTTGCGCCAGTACCCGCTGGCCCATCACCTCCAGCATATAGTCGCGGATGAGCTGGACCGGGTCAAGTTCCGGCGACAGCACGCGAATCGTGCCGTCCAGATTGAGCATCGTCTTACCCATCAGCGTCAGGGCCGACGGCACGGGCGCGCGGTGTGTGTTCGCCAGCCGCGTCAAGTCGAGCAGCGCCGTGCCGAGCGCCATGCGCCCGCCGCTCATGTCGTGGTAGCGGCTGACGAGCGCGCAGACATCTTGCGTAAACGCCCGGCGGTCGAGCGTGGGCGGAATCGCGATCATCTGCAAGTACGTGTCGGCCACACGCTCGCCCTGCCGCTCGGAGAAGGCGAGGAGCAGCAGAATGATGTTGTCCTTCTGCCCCGCGTCGAACCGGCCGACCATGCCGAAGTCCAGCAGCGCCAGCTTGCCTTCGTCGGTAAGGAAGATGTTGCCAGGGTGGGGATCGCAGTGGAAGATGCCGTCCACGACGATCTGCTTCAAGTACGCGGAGAGGAGTTCGCGGGCGATAGCCGGCGCGTCGAGCGTCTGCATCTCCTCGCGCGGGAGCGCGGCCAGATGGCGGCCCCGCACGAAACCAAGGGTCAGCACCCGCTCGGTCGTGTACTTGTCGTAGACGGTCGGCGTCGCGAGCAGACTGAAGTCGGCGATCTGGCGGCCGATGAGGCGGGTGTTATCCGCTTCCTGCCGGAAATCGAGCTCCTGGCGCAGGCTCTGCTCCAACTCGCGCACCATCTGCGGCAGGTCAAACCGCGCGCCGAAGGTGGTATGGCGCGAGGCGAAGCGGGCCATCTCGCCAAGCACCGCCAGGTCTACCTCGATCCGCTTCCGCGCCTGCGGGCGCTGCACCTTCACCACGACCTCGGCGCCATCGGGCAACACCGCGCGGTGAACCTGCGCCATCGAGGCCGTCGCCAGTGGCTCGCAGTCGAATGACTGGAAGAGCGTGGCGAGCGGCGCGCCGAGCTCGTGTTCGACGATCTGCACGATGCTGGCGGCGGGGACCGGCACGATGGTGTCCTGCAAGCGCGCCAGCGCGCGGATGTAGTCCGGTGGCAGCAAGTCCGGCCGGGTACTGAGCAACTGGCCGAGTTTGATGAAGCACGGTCCGAGTTCTTCGAGCGCGCTCGCCAGCTGATCAGGATGATCGTCGTCCAGTGCCTCATGCTCGATCAGCACACCGTCGGCGTCCTCCTCTGGCTGCCGACTGGCGCTCAGTTCGGCGGCGACGTGGTGCAGTTCGTGCTTGCGGGCGATCCGCAGCATCTCCAGGTAGCGTTCGGGATGGCGCGAGAAGGGGCGCGTCAACAGGCGCCCCGCCGACGAACGAACGTTGAGGTGCTGTTGCAACTGCGTCATCGCCGGTTTCCTTTCAGTCCGCTCTCACCCGACAACCCTCACCCCCCGCTCGCTACGCTCGCTCCCCCTCTCCCGTGATACGGAAGAGGGGGCTGGGGGTGAGGGCCGCGCCGCAGTTTCCACAGCAAGATCATCCCCAGCGCGACGGTCTCCACACTCGCCATGACGGCGAAGGCGAGCGGGATGGCGCGCACGCCCATGCTGCCCAGGAGCGCCGCGATGAATGCGGCTCGCCCAGCCAGCTGGAGGCTGTTGGTGACGAGCGGCGTGCGCGTGTCGCGGAGCGCGATCAGGCCGCGCGTGATCACTTCAGTGGCGACATAGGCTGGCAGGGCCACGGCGTACGCGACGAGCACACGATAGGTCAGCGCGCCAGCGTCGGCGTCGTATTTGCCGTGCTCGAAGAGGATGCGGATGGTTGGTCGGCCGAGCAGTGCCAACCCGAGCGCCGCCGGTACGGCTAGGGCGCAGACCGCGCCGAGCGTCACGAGCAAGGTGCGGCCCAGCCGTGACCAGTCGCGCGCGGCGGCGTGCGCGGCCAGCCGGGGGAAGGCTGATTGCCCCGCTGCCTGCCCCAGCAACGCGATCGGCAGGCCGACCAGCAACCAGGCATTGTGCAGCGCGGGCAGACCGGCCAGTTCGGGCGCTTTGGACGCGAATGCCGTATCGAGGATGAAGCCGGCGTAAGCGACGCCAACCGCCAGCCCATTTGGAATCAGCAGCCGGATCACTTCGCGCAGGCGGGAGTCGCGCCAATCCCACAGCAGCCGGACATGTCCAGCCCCGCCGCGCAGGCCCGGCAGCAAGATCAATGCCTGCAACACCGCGCCGCCAACAACACCGAAGGTAGGGCCATAGATGCCGAGGCCAGGATACGCGCGGGCGGCGGCGATGCCGGCAATCAGCGCGATGTTGTGGCTGGCGACCGACAGCGCGGTGAGCAAGAACTGATTGCGGCTATTGAGGACGGCCGTGGCGACGCTGCCAGCCGCCAGGATGAGCGGCTGCACCAGCATGATCCGGGTGAGTGTCACCGTCAGGCGGCTCGTCTCGGCGTCAAAGCCGGGCGCGAGAATGGTGCTGACGAAGAATGGCGTGAAGAGTTCGCCGACCGCGACGACGAGCGCGAAGACCGCCAGCAGCGTCGTCAGCACCAGGCTGGTCAGCCGCCAGTCGCCCGACTCGCCGTCCTCGCGCGCGGTCCCGAGCAGGACCGGAATCATCGCGCTGGAGAGCGCGCCACCAGCGATCAGGCTGAACAGGGTATCCGGCAGCCGGAACGCGGCATAGTAGGCGTTCGCCTCCAGGCCCGCGCCAAACTGCACATTGAAGATCACCTGACGCACCGCGCCGAGCAGCGCCGAGAAGAAGAAGGAAGCCATCAGGATGATTGTTGCTTCGGCGATACTGAATTCGTGGGTCAGCAGCCCGGCGAGCCGGGGGCGCGGCAGGCGCGCGGTGAGGCGCCGGCGCAAACCCGGCAGGCGCAGCGGCTCCAGCACATCGGACGCCTGTGCCGCGCCCATCCACTCGCTCTCCGCCAGCGCGGTATACCCGCCAAGCTGCATGGGCAGCGCGCCACCCGCTGGCTTCGTGGACGCGGACACCG
>DASUBC010000038.1:0-9756 GCA_035763465.1 Thermomicrobiales bacterium | reverse complement strand
TGTGAGGTCGTGGTAGCCGGCGACGGGAGGCGCATACATATGCGGTCCGGCCGTGACGATTTGCTGGTAGACGGCCTGCGTTTCGGGCATTGGGGCGATGCCGAGTTCGTCCGCGAGCACCTGGCGGCAGTACTCGTATTGTCGTAGCGCCAGGGCGCGCTGGCCGTGTTTGACATGGATGAGCATTACCGCGCGGTGCGTCTCCTCGCGCAAGGGATCGCGTTGCAAGATCTGCTGACCGTGCGCCACGCTCTCTTCATATGCGCCGTGGTGGTCGTGATAGCGCATCAGGTAGGTCAAGGCATTGATGTGCATCGCGGCCAGACGCTCGCGCTCACCAACGGCCCACGGTTCATCAAACCCTTCCAGCAGTTCGCCGGCATACAGCCCGACCGCGCGCTCCAGGCCGGTGATCGCGTCGGCATTGATCGCCTGAGGTGGGCGCGCAATGACCGCGCTGACCTGCTCTTCGTAGACCGCGACGTCGAGCCAGTGGGCGCTCGCCGGGTTGAAGCCAATTTCGCCCGTGGGGGTTGTCAGCAGCCAGTCGCCATGAGCGATGCCCGCCGGCTCGAAACTCCGGCGCAGCCGCCACAGCGCGGTGCTGAGGCAGCTGCGCGCCTGGTCTTCCGGCCGATCGCCCCAGAAGAGGCCAGCCAGCACCTCGCGCGGGTGGCAGCGCTGGCGCTTGATAAGCATGTACGCGAGTAAGGACTGAACTGTTTGCGTTACCTTAATTGTCGATTCGCCGTTATACGTGATGCGTAGGCCGCCAAAGAGGCAGATCCGGAGGACGTTCATTGGGTCAACCTTTCTGCGTCCGTCGCTGGCGCGGGCTGCCCTACCATGCCTGCCGGTACACAACCTGTTCCTGTTCTCTTGCCCCGACCGCCGCCAGGACGCGAGTCTGGTACGAGTCATCAGATTAACGGAAGGAATAGCGCCTCCATTTCTGCTGTAGGGTACGCATACCTCATCTGGCTGCGGGGTATGGGGCTTGCCGCCTCGTTTCACTCCTCGGGCTTTGCGCCATTGCAAGCACTTGATAATAATTTCGCCGTGTAGGGCGGTTGAGAAGGCCAGCGCCTTGATCGGAAGGCAGGCGGGCTTGCCCATCAGCCGGCTCAGATAGAGACAGCGCGTCTGCGCGGCGAGTTTGGTGGACAGCTCTTTGAAGGGCGCAAGGAAGCGGGCGGTAGGCCGTAGCTCAGTTTGGCTCGATCTCCCAGCCTGTCTGTATCTCTGAGTACCGGGTACTGATGATACCCGCCGTGCCGTCAGCCAGGCGAACCGTTTCGCGCTCGCGCGCGTCCTGGGCGGCAGTCACGCGCACCTGGGGTGGGCGGGCGCGCTCGGTCGTAGTCAGCACGGCGCTGACGAGCGCGACGTTCAACCAGACAGCCGTGGCGTAGTTGCGGAGCGCGCTGACAGCGCGCGTGTAGAGGGCCAGGCGCGGTGTTCCCGGTTGCATCGTCAGAACCGCTCGAAGCGCACAACGTTGAGGATAAAAACGGTCGCGCCGCCAGTCTCCACTTCGACATCCTCGGGCACGGGAAACGGCCAGTCTTGCGCCATGCCGCGCAGCTCATCGGGCAACATTGTGGTGCGGCGCTGGCAGTGCCGGCGGAGAATGGCGAGCGCGTGCGAGACAGCCTGGTCGTCGAGACCCGCCAGAATAGCCGCGACGCCTTCGCGCAAGAAACCGCCACGGGCATTGACCAGCGTCGCGCTCAAACGCTCACGCGTCAGGGCCTCCACTGCGGTGGAGGCATCATCCCGTCCTACGATCGCCACGAGTAACTTCATGCCACCTGCCTATTGTGCCCGGTGTATCGCCACGGGTCACCCGCCAGCGCGGGTACTGGATTGTAGCATTCTCGGGTAATGCGTGTTGCTATACTGCGGCGGTGGTTGAGCGCCTGGGTCGTCGGGTCAGTTGCGGACGCTCGCCCAGTATGTACCAACCGCACGCCGGCGCGAATGGGTATCATGCAGGACGATCAGAATGCAGACCAACCAGCAGCGGTACGACTGGACGAAGAGCCATGGCCTGGGGAATGACTATCTGGTGCTGCGGCCGGCGGACTGTGTGCCGCCGCTGCGGCTGACGCCCGCCGCCGTGCGCCTCATCTGCGATCGGCATCGCGGCGTTGGGTCGGACGGCATCCTCGAACTTATTCCGCCGCTGGGTGAAGATGGCCGCTTCGGTATCCGCATCTGGAACCCTGATGGCAGCGTGGCCGAGAAGAGCGGCAACGGCCTGCGGATCGCCGGGAAGTATCTCTACGAGCACGGCTTGACGACCGCGCGCCAGTTCACCCTGGTGACGGTGGGCGGCGACGCGGCGGTGTCGCTGGTGGTGGATCCGGCAACCGGCTGTGTCGCCGAGGTCACAGTCGAGCTTGGCGTACCGATCTTCGCGCCGCGCGAGCGGCTGCTGGTAGACGGGCAAGACCTGGCCGTAACCGTGCTCTCCATGGGCAATCCACATTGTGTCGCCGTCGTGCCGGACCTCGCGGCGATCGATCTGCCACGCCTGGGGCCGGCCATCGAGCGCCATCCCGCGTTTCCCGCGCGCACGAACGTGCAGTTCGCGACGCTCGTGGATCGGCGGCATATCCGGGCCATTGTCTGGGAGCGAGGCGCGGGCGAGACCGCCGCGTCGGGTTCGAGCGCCTGCGCGGTGGTCGCCGCCTGCCAGCGCCTGGGGCTGGTGGATGCCGCGGTCACGGTGAGTATGCCGGGCGGCGACCTACAGATCGCCCGCGACAACCAGAGCAGCCTCTGGCTCACCGGCCCGGTGGAAGAGGTCTGCCGGGGCACGTTCAGCGCCGACTTCCGCGCACGGCTGAGCGAAGGGGATAGGGGATAGGGATAACGGGGTCGAAAGTCTGAAAGTCGAAGGTCGCTGTGGTCACTGCTGCGGCATGTCTACGAACGCTGGTTGGCGGAAAGCTACTGCCTCATCACGAGCGACTTTCGACCTTCGACCTTTGACCTTCGACCCCGTTCTATCCCCTACCTACTTCACCCAGTTCGCGATATTCCAGGTCGTTAGGTCCCACGCGGTCACGTTGGCGCCATTGATCTCCTTGGAGAACGCCTGCGGGCCGAGGCGATCTACCTGCGGGATCACGGCCACATCGTTGACCAACAGGTCGTTCAGATGAATGAACTGCTGTGTGCGCTTCGCACTATCGAGTTCGGTCTTGGCCGCCTTGACCGTGTCGTCGTACTCCTTGTTCGACCAGCGGTTGGGGTTGCTGAGATTCCAGGAGTTCTCTTTCTGCGCGATCTCGTCCGTTGTCCAGCTCTCGAAGTAGTTCCACGGATCGGGCGAGTCGTTGGAGTTGGTGTACATCTCCAGGTCGGCGTAGAAGTGCGAGAGCGTGTCGGGGTTGCCGGCGTCGGAGGAGAAGTAGACGCCGGCGTCAATGGATTTCAGTTCCATCTGAATGCCGGCCTTCTCAAAGGCGTCCTTGACGATCTGCTGGTGCTTCTGGCGCACCGTGTTGGTGGAAGTCTGGAAGAGCACCTTCAGCTGCACGCCGCCCTTCGCGCGGTACTGGCCGCTCAACTTGTAGCCAGCATCGTCCAGAATCTGCTTGGCCTTGTCAATGTCGAACGACCACTTGGTGTTGGGCGAGGCTAGTGGCTTGGGATTGGTCAGCATATTCGCCGTCGGCTGGCCAGCGGGACCGTAGAGCGTCTCGGCGACTGTCTTGCGGTCGCAGAGATACGTATACGCCTCGCGCACCTTCGGGTCGCTCTGGAAGGGATGCGGCGTGTTCTTCTCCGATCGTTGGCCGTTCACTTCCTTGTTCGGGTCGGAGAAGTTGACCGCGATCCGCTCGATGCCCCAGTTCGGCGTCAGCTCCAGTTTGCCCTTGCCGCCGGACTGTTGCATTTGGTTGATGATGGCCGGCTCGATTTGCAGGTTCCAGGCGACGTTGTAATCACCAGTCTGCAAGACTGCACGGGCCGCCGAGGTGGCGTCGCCGCCGCCCTTCATTTCGACGGAATCGAAGAAGGGGCCATTGGCATCACGCCAGTTTGGATTGATCTCGAACGTTGCGGTGTCGCCCGGCTTGAAATCAGTCAGGCGGTACGGACCGGTGCCGACTGGCTTGAGGTTTGCTGGTGAGTTCTTGGTGTTCGTGCCCATTTGATCCTTGAAGACATGCTCGGGCAGGATCATACCGTTCGTGCCGACAAAGACCGAGTACCAACCCGGCGTGACCTCTTGGAAGGTAATTTTGACGGTGTTATCGTCTGGCGCCTCAACATTGGCAATGCCTTTGTAGACGCCTTGGGTTACAGCGGCCGTATCCTTATCGGTCGTGTATTTCCAGGTGAAGATGACATCCTTGGCAGTGAAGGGCTGGCCGTCGCTCCATTTGATGCCACTCTTGAGTTTCCAGGTGACGCTCTTGCCATCCTTCGCCACGCCGCCATTGTCCACCGACGGGATCTCGGCGGCGAGGAAGGGCACGAGTTTGTCGTCTGGGCCGAAGGAGGCGAGTGGCTCGTAGGTGATACGCGAGAGGTCGAAGTCCTTCGTGCCCTGAGCCTGGTGCGGGTTGGCGATCGTCGGCGCCTGCCACCACAGCAGTTTCACCGTGCCGCCGCCGCCCCGTTTCTTCGGGCCGGGACCGAGGCCGCCGCCAGCGCCCAGCGGTTTATCGGTCTTGACGCCGAGGCTGGCGCCACCGCCAGTGGGGGAGGCCGACGCGGCGGCACTGCTGGAAGCGCTGCTGCTGGCCGCGCTACTGGTGGCCGCGCTGCTGCTGGCGGCACTGCTGGCCGCGCTGGTGGTCGCCGCTTTCGTCGTCGAGCTGCTGCTGGCGGCGCCCGCGGCGCTTGAGGTGGCGGCGGCGCTGGTGGAGGAACTACTGCTACTGGTCGCCGCCGCCGCTGATGACGAACTGCTGCTGGTGGTGGTGGTCGCCGTGGGTGTCCCACCGCAGGCGGCCAGGAAGCCGGCGACCGCCGAGGCGGAGAAGCCGAGCGCGAGCGCCCGGCGGATGAAGCCGCGCCGGTCGAGCTGGCCGGCCAGCAGTTGCCGCATCAATTCGCGCGGTTCACGTTGGGGTGTCGAGTCCATGCTGGGCATCCTCCTCATCGTTGTACAGGACCGACGCTATCCACCGATCGGGACTCCCCGATGGGGTACAGAGGCGCGCGACGCGCCTGCTGAACCACTCTGTGCGCGCACACCGGCGCCAGCAGCCACAGATGCTGGTCGTCATTGACCACAACTGCTCCGCTGACGCACCATCGCGCCGCCTAGATTTCGTGTTGTCGATCACGAGGGTGGTAAACCTACCCTTCGATATTAGCATGGCAACCACGAAAAGGGCAAACGCAAGTCATCGGTCGGCAGTGGGCTATAGTCAGCACTACGCTCGCCTGCCGGCGTGGAACCAGCCCTGAGCAACTGCCGACCGACGCCTGCCTGTTCAGGGAAGGCGCCGACGCGGTATACTGAAACCTCGTGAAGACGGGACAGCGATGTAACGCCGGTCGCCCGGAACGAAGGGCAGGAGGAATGTTGGGCCACGCACCGGTCCGCTGGTGGCGCAGGGGAACGCAGCGACGGCTGGGCCAGGTGGCCGCAGTGATTGTGCTGTGCGTCGCGCTGCCGTTTCTGACCGCGTTCGGCAGTTTTCGGGAGCCAGGGTTATTACCAGGCAACAGCCCAGACGAAACACCCTTTTCGCTCGCTGCCCTCAGCCGCCTGCGCGCGCAGCCCGCGCCGCCGGCGATCACCGCGCACAGCGCGATCGTCTGGGACGAAACCAACAAGACGGAACTCTACTCCAAAGCGCCGGACGATCGCGTCGCGCCGGCCAGCACGACGAAGATGCTGACGGCGCTGCTGACCATCGAGCTGGTGCCGCTGACTACCGTCGTGACCATTGAAGCCGGCGACCTGAATCAGCCGGACGAATCGTCAATGGGCCTGCAAGTTGGCGATGTTGTGACGGTCGAGTCGCTGCTCTACGGGATACTCTTGCCGTCGGGTGGCGACGCGGCGAACGCCGCCGCGCGCGTGACCGGCGCGGCGCTCCTGGCGGGAGCGCCGGGCGACCCGGTGGCGCGTTTCGTGCAGGAGATGAACGCGCGGGTGGCGAAGTGGGGGCTGGCGAACACCCATTTCGTCAATCCACACGGCGACGACGCGCCTGGGCAGTACAGCAGCGCGCGGGACTTATTGCGGATCGCCAGCGAGGCGCTGGGCAACACGGTCTTCGCGAAAATCGTGGCGACGCCGCAACTGACCGTGCGAACGGTGAATGGCAGCCGCACGTTCAATCTGGTGAATACCAACGCGCTCCTGACGCAACGTCCGGGCGTGCATGGCGTGAAGACCGGCACGACACCGGCGGCGGGTGACTGTCTCATCACGGCGCAGTGGGGACCAGGCGGGCGCATCCTGGCGGTTGTGATGGGGAGCGCGCACGACCAGCGGTTCAGCGACACGACGATCCTGCTCGACTGGGTCAACGCAGCGTACCGCTGGGTCTCGCTGGGCCAGGACGCCAGGCTGCCGGGACTCGCCATGGCTCTGGCTCGCTGGGGCGTCGAGTTCCATGGCAATCAGGTCGCGGTATTGCAGACCTGGGAAGTGCCCTCGCTGCGCTACCAGCTGCTGCTGGGGGCCGGCGCTGGGAAAGACGGCGAGCGTGGGCAGGTTGTCTTTTCCACGGCGACGCGCCAGGTGCTCAGTCTGCCGGTATATGCCAAGCCGGCGCCGAAGTCGAGCGGCGGTTCAGCCCTGACGGTACTCGTCAAACCGTGATGCGCCGGTAGCCGGCCGCCGCACGATGAGCAGAGGACAGCGCAACACGATGGCTGCGGCAAAGTCGGCCGGGCCTGGCGCCAGGCCGCCAGCGCCCAGCAGCACAACCGAACCACAGACGTCCGGCACGGGCGAGCGACTGCACAAGGTGCTGGCGGCGCGCGGGGTCGCGTCGCGCCGCGCGGCGGAGCAACTGATGCTGGAAGGCCGCGTGACCGTGGATGGCCGGGTAGTGCGGGAACTGGGCGCCAGGGTGGAGCCCGAGCGCGCGGTGATCCGGGTTGATGGTCGCGTGCTGCGCCAGCCGCGCCAGGTCTATCTGCTGCTGAATAAACCGCGCGGCTATATCACCACGGCCAGCGACCCGCAAGGCCGGCGCACGGTGTTCGATCTGCTCGACCCGCATGTTGTGCCGGAACGAGTCTACGCCGTTGGGCGCCTCGACATGGACAGCGAAGGGCTGTTACTGTTGACGAATGATGGTGAACTGGCGAACCGGATCATGCACCCGCGCTACCGGCTGGACAAAGAATATCACGCCTTTGTTGACGGCGAGCCGCCGCCGGCTGCGCTCGACCGGCTGCGCCGGGGCGGGTTTTTGATCGCTGGGGGGCACACCAGTCCGGCTGAGGTCGCCATCCTGGGCCAGGCCGGCGCGGGCGTCTGGTTGAGCATCGTGATTCACGAGGGCCGCAAGCACCAGGTGCGCCAGATGCTGGAGGAGGTCGGCCATCCTGTTCGCCGGCTTCAGCGTGTCCGGCTTGGTCCAATCACCCTGGCGGGCCTGGCGCCCGGCGCCTACCGGCCACTGACACCGGATGAGCTCGCGCGCCTGCGCCAGCTGGTCGGCCTGGCCGCAGCCGGCGAACGGCCGGAACGGCCTGAGCCGTCCGCGCCCGCGCGAGCACGACCGGCCGGTGAGGCCGCGCGGGAGGCAGGGTATGAGCGTGGTGGGCGCGAGTACACAGGGAGGTGGTATGGCGAGCGCGAGCGGGGCCGCGAAGATCGGAGCAAACGTGGGCGCGACGAACGACCGGCGGCCTGGAGTAACCGGCGGACTGGTGGACCAGGTGGACGGCGACAGCCTTAAGCACCTGCCGCGCACGATCGCGATTGATGGCCCGGCGGGCGCGGGCAAGAGCACGGTGGCGGACGCGCTGGCGCGGCAACTGGGCTATCTTTATTTCGATACCGGCGTGCTCTACCGGGCGGTCACGCTGGCCGCGTTGCGCGCCGGGATCGCGCCGGACGATCACGAGGCGCTGGCCCGGCTCGTCGCCGCAATCCATATTGACGTCGAGCCGCCGCGCGTCGCCGATGGCCGCAGTCTGACCGTGACACTGGACGGTGAGGACGTCACCTGGGCGATTCGCGCGCCGGACGTCGAGCGCAATGTCTCGGCGGTCAGCGCCCAGCCGGAGGTGCGCCGGGCGCTCTTGCAGCGGCAGCGGGCGGTGGCGCGGCGCGGCGGCGTCATTATGGCCGGGCGCGATATTGGCACGGTCGTGCTGCCGGACGCCGATTTGAAGCTGTACCTGGAAGCGACACCGGAGGAGCGCGCACGCCGCCGGGCCGCCGATGAACGCGCGCGGGGGCTAGACCGGCCGTTCGCGGACGTGCTGGCCGATATTGGCCGGCGCGACGATATTGACTCGCACCGGGCGTTGTCCCCGTTGCGGCCCGCCGAGGACGCGGTCATTGTGGATACGGGCGGGTTGGACATTGCCGGCGTGCTCGGGGTGATCGCCGATTTGCTGCGCGACCGGGCGCGCGGCATTGACCTCAAAGCCTAGCCATGCGCCAGGAGCAGACCGCCACCGGGCAACCTGTTCGGCGAGCGGCGCCATCGCCACGCCGCTGGCTGAAGCGAGCCGCCTACGAAGCGCTACGGCTGGTGGTCAATATCGCCGCGCGCCCGCTGCTTGGTATGCGCGTGTCGGGCACGCGTAACCTGCCGCGCTCCGGTCCGGTGATCGTGGTCGCTAACCACCTGCACAATTTCGATCTGATCGTTCTCAGCGCCGCGCTGTCTCGCCCGGTGTTGTACATGGCGAAGCGCGAGCTCTTCGCGCAGCCAGCGTCTGCCTGGCTCCTGGGCAGTTTCTTTGGCGCGTTCCCCGTCAATCGCGGCACGCCGGACCGCGCGGCGCTCCGCCAGGCCCGCACACTGCTCGATGCAGGGCAGGTGGTCGGTATCCTGCCGGAAGGCACGCGCAGCCCTACGGCGACCCTGATGGCGGGAAATCCGGGCGTGGCGCTGATCGCCATGCAATCGGGCGCGCCGGTGCTGCCGGTCGGTATTACCGGCACGGAGCATCTTCCGTTCGATGCGAAGGCGCGGCGCGCCCCCTGGTTTGGCCGGACCCATGTGCGGGTCGTGGTCGGCCAGCCCTTCCGCTTGCCACCGCGCCAGCCTGGCGAAAAGGTAGACCTCGCGGCGGCCACCGACCGCATCATGCGCGAGATCGCCGCGTTGCTGCCGCCAGAGTATCGCGGCGTGTATGGGGATAGACGGTAGACGGTAGACGGTAGTCCCTCTCGATAAGGCAGTGCCAATAGACAAGCACGGTGCTCATGATGAGAAACTACCGTCTACCGTCTACCGTCTATCCCCCGTGTCGCCGATCGTAGAGGCGGGCGGCGGCGTAGAGCACGATCAGGACGAGCGCGATGACGATTTCGGCAATCAGGTCGGGCAGCACGCGCCAGCCGATTGTGGGGCGCCAGTAGATATCCAGGACAGCGTAGATCACGGCCGACCCCGCGCCCAGGCCGACGATGAGGCTGTCGGGTTTGCTCCGCAGCATAGCGAGCAGCAGGAGCGCCCCGGTGAGGGCGGTGAGGCCGAGGGCCGCGTCCGCTGGGAAGGTGTGGCCGGCGGCGAGGCGGGTGGCGGAAAAGAGCGCATGGAGCGGCAGCGCGCGCGTCAGGAAGGGCCAGAGGCCGGTAACGAG
>DASUBC010000037.1:0-3650 GCA_035763465.1 Thermomicrobiales bacterium | reverse complement strand
GCTTCGCGGTGATTGACGTCTACAGCCCCTGCCCGACCTTCAACAAGGTCAACACCTTCAACTACTGGAAGGACGAAACCGCGCCGCTGCCGGCGGACCACGACCCGACCGACATGGCCGCCGCGATGCGCCTGGCGCTGCATGCCGAGCCACACTATCTAGGTGTCTTCTACCGCCAGGACGACGCCGCAAGCTTCGGCGAACGCGTCCGCTCACACATCACCGGCAACGCCGGCGAGACGCAACATCTGGTGGACAAGCTTATTGCCCGCTACAGCTAGCAAGTGACGAGTGACGAGTGGGTTCGTGTCGGTGCGGTGCTGATCAATGGGCACAGTGCTCGCCGACCGCTACTCGTTACTCATCACTCGCTATTGGTCCGTGTAGCTCAACGGGATAGAGCATCCGCCTCCTAAGCGGACGATTGGGGTTCGAGTCCCTGCACGGATACCAACTGATGATCAAACTCCCAATGATGGTTTGGGCAGAGTGCGACAAGATTCGCCAGGTTATTGATCACTGCGATCGGCGTATCAAGGGGCCAGTGGTTGATTGGCTTGATGTGGCACACTTCAACATGCCGATCATACCCACAAATTGCACACGCCTGCGGATTGCCTGATTCAGCATAGACTTTCCGCGCGTGACGCCGAATTGTCGCCGAACGTTGATAGCTCACAGCCGAGTGAATACTGCGGAGATTTCGTGCAGTATTCTCTTCGGCAATCTCTTCCCAGCACTGACCACAGTATTTTCTGTTCGGTAGGGCTTGTGCGGTAGTACAGCGTGGGCAAGGGCGGTCGTGCTTCGGATTTCTCTGCTTGCCACGATTGTTGACCGTGGTAGCACAAGAGCGGGAGCAGAATCGAGGATTGTCCGTTTCTTTCCCACAGGAGGGATTGGCACAAATCATAGCCGTCTCCATATCGGAACCCACGGGTTCCGATTATAGCAGGCAGCAAGGGTTCGATTCCCTCCGGGGCACCAGCAATAGCAATTGTGGCAACCCGCCGTAGGCTGCCAAACTCCTCGTGCGACAAGAACAACACGCGTGGTGCTCAGACGACTGCAGTAGCAGCCGCAGTAAATCGTCGCCGGCCGCGATAAGCTGGACGTCGGTGGTGGTTGGTCAGTAGAGCAGCCCGGTATCGCGGATCGCGGTTGCGCCGAGCGCCCGTAGGTCGGCGCGGATTGCGGCTACTGCGTCCTCTTCAGTCGCGTAAGCGCCAAGGCAGTTGCCGCTGGCGCCGTCCCAAACCTCATATGGTGTGGCGTTCGTGGCGCTCAAGGCGTCTCCTCTCCAACCAATTCAACCACGCTGATCATAGAGTAACATTTGCGTTAGTATTCAACGAGGCAATGAGGCAGGTTTTTGTGGCGCGTAGCAGTCTCTGGCGTCACTGGGCAGCTGCGTGCGGTTTTGCGCGTTCGTATCGCCGCAACAGCGGCATAGCGCAGGTTGCTCGATCTAGCGGAGAATGAAGAAGATGCGGCTGCTGGCTCTGGTGGTAGTGCTCCTGCTTGCTTTGACCGCCTGTGCGGGCATTCAGCCAGCGCCAACCGCCAGCCCAACGCTGCGTGATCGCGCGCCTGCCACGGTGGCGGCGCCTTCGGCAACTGTAACGGCTACCGCAACCATGACACCAGCGCCAACCGCCACCGTCGCACCGACTGCAACGACGCCGCTAGCCACCCGAACGGCAACGCCACCTCCGCCCACCGCGACGACAGCGCCAACCGCGACGGTGGCGCCGACCGCAACGCCAACCATCCGGCCGCCAACTCCGACGTCACCACCGCCAACGGCCACCCGGCCAGCGCCAAATACGCCAACCGCGACCGCGCCAGTGGCCGTCCCCGCCAGCGGGAGCGGTCGCGCTGCGCCACAGGGGCGGAATTGTCCGCCGGGCTATCCAATCAAGGGAAATCAAGGCAAGGAGTGGATCTACCACACGCCTCAGAGTCGCTCGTACGGCGCCACAATCCCCGAAGACTGCTTCGCGACGGAGCAGGACGCGAAGGACGCGGGCTATCGGCCCGCGAAGGACTGAAGAGCGACCGATTACTCCACGGCCAATGCGTAGATGTTTTGAGAGTTTGGCGCAGGGCGGCGAGATGGCTCGCCGCCCTGCGTCATGCAGGTACGGAACGACCGCCTACGAGCGCCGGCGGCGTGCCCGGCCAGTCAGCGCGCCGGCCAGGAACAACACGCTCACGGCGCCGAGCGCAGCCAGTGGGGCCAGGTAAGCCGGCAGCGCCTGCGCCGCCATCCCACCTTCGCCAGTTGCCGGCGCGCCTGGCGTCGCCGAGGTGGTCACCACAAACCAGACATTGCCGACGCCTTGCCCGGTGACGTCGTTCGGATTGGCATCCTTCACATAGTAGTAGAGCGGGATATCGTTATAGGCGATCTGCTTGCTGCCATCCTTGCGCGTGACGGTTGACAGTTTGCCGTTCACACCGGCCGGCAGCGTCATATTGTCCCCGGACATAAGCGGCGGCCAGGCTAACGCGCACTGGTCGTAGCAGTTGGTCACGCCTGGCGTGTCCTTGGTGTACAGATAGAGTGTGCGCCCATCGCCATCAACGAGAAAGGTGCCCAGTTTCGGATCGGTGCGTACTTTCAGCGGCAAGGGTGCGGCGCCAACCGCGCCGGTCGCGAAGAGCGCCAGCAGGACCAGCCACAGCGCCGCGCCACCCGCGAACCACTTTCTCCACCGGCCCATTGATTCCTCCTTCTTGCTGCATCACGATCCACGATACGCGCTGGGATAAGTATTGCGGTCGACCTGCACCGGCATATACGCCGGCTTGAGCAATCTGGATTGCTCGATTGCCGGTTTGCACACAAACCTGTTTCAGGCTCCCTCAGGCCCAGGCGCACATGGCACGAACCACGTCCGTACTGACTGCGCGAGCGTTATTACGCCGCCACTGTGTGCGGTGTCATAAGGAGACCTGTCGCTAATGAGGAAGATGGGAAATTCAGCGCAGCCCGGTCGCCGCCCGCACTACGAGGTAGACGATCAGTACGACGACGATAATGACAACCAGGCCCAATAACCAGAGAATCTGCTTGAAGAGCGGATCCATGCCCTACCTTTGCTCACCCGCGCCGGGATCATGTCGCGCTGGATTTGCCGGGCGGTCATCATCGCCGGTGTCATCGTAGGCGGCCAGGATCTGGCGGGCGCGCTCGGCGTCGGCCGCCAGCACCAGCATATCATGCGGACTGGCGAACGTCGCATAGGCGGTCAGTGGTCCGGCGATGCGGACCAGGCAGGGAATCCCGTGGTTTTTGAGCAGTTCTTGCCACATTTCGGCGACGGACTGGTTGCCAGCCTGGGCGATCCAGACCAGCGGTTCGTCGCGCGCCATCAGCGCCGCCGGCCAGGGAAGTCGTCCGCGCCGAAGTTCTCGATCGCCTCAAAGATCGCCGATCGGAAGCCAGCCGCGTTGCCGACGTTGACCATCGCTTCGTTTGCTTCCGTCTCGCTGGCACTCTCCACGGTCAGATTACCGTAGTTCAGCATCCGGCCGATCACAGAGGCCGAGTAATTGACGTCCTGGATGTTCTTCAGCGGAATCGAGCGCTCTTGAATGTTGATGACCCCGGTATGGCGGATCAGGCGCCGGTCGGTGAGAATCCA
>DASUBC010000036.1:0-3515 GCA_035763465.1 Thermomicrobiales bacterium | reverse complement strand
CCGAGCGCCGCGACAGTGGTATTGCCAAGTGCGACCATCTTGGCGCCGGTCAGTGTCGCCAGGTCAATAATTTCGTTCGCGCCCGCCCGCGCCGCGTGGGTCACGGCGTCGGCCAGCACCATCCGGCCTTCGGCGTCGGTATTGCCGATCTCGAAGGTCTTGCCGTTCAGCGCCCGCACCACGTCGCTCGGACGCATCGCCGTGCCGCTCGGCATGTTCTCCGCCGCCGTGAGCAGGCCGATGACGCGCACGTTCGGTTTCAGCGCCGCGACCGCCTGCATCGCGCCGAGCACCGCCGCGCCGCCGCCCATATCGGTCTTCATCGAGTACATGCCGTCGGGCGGCTTGAGGTCGAGGCCGCCCGTATCGAAGGTAATCGTCTTGCCGACCAGCGCCACGGTCTTTGTCGCGCCGCCGTCCGGCTCATAGACCAGTTCGACGAGGCACGGCTCGGCGGCGCTGCCCTTACCGACCGTCAGAATAGCGTTGTAGCCGCCGGCCTCCAGCGCCTCGCGGTCGAAGACGGTGCAGCGCAGCCCGGTCTCGCCCGCCACCTGCCGCGCCCAGGCCGCGATCTGCGGCGGCGTCTTGTCGTCGCTAATCGTGTTGACCAGATCGCGCGCCAGGGCGACCCCGCTCGCGATCGCCTGCCCGCGCGCGACCGCGCCAGCTGGCGCCGCGCCATTCAGCCAGAGTTCGACCGCATCGATCTCCTTCGCGGCGCCAGTGCTCTTGTAGCGCGTGAAGCGGTAGAGCGCCAGCGCGATACCCTCGACAATCGCGCCCAGCTCGTCCGCGCTCGCGCCATCCGGCACACTCACCGCGACCGTCCGCGCGCCCGCATCGCGCGCTCGCTTCGCCGCTGCGCCAAAGGCCCGGCGCAGCGCCTCGCCGTAGCGACCCGGTGCGTGCCCCGTCCGCGCGCCGACGCCGGCCAGCACCAGCGTGCGCGCCGGCAGGTGCCCGAAGGTCGCGTACACCGCCAGGTCGCCCGCCTTGCCGGTGAACCCCGCCGCGTCCAGCGCCGCCGCCAGCTGCCCGCCAAACTTCTCCGTCACCGCCGGCGCGGCCTCGCCTGCAAAAACCGGCACAATGAGCGCGTCGGCGGTCGCACCGGCCGCATCGCCGCTCGTGGTCGTGAATGTCGGCGTCATCTCCTCCATGCTCCTTTGGTACAGGCCCGGTGGTTGTCAACACGGGCATTGTCGCACAGGGTCGCAGGTCGCAGGTCGAAAGTCTCTGAAGTCAATGCTGTTGGCAGCCTACGAACGCTGGTTGGTGGCAAGCCGTTGCCTCATCAAGAGAGACCTTCGACCTTCGACTTTCAGACCTGTAACCTTGTGCGACAATACCGCCCGTAGACAGTTACCCAGGAAAGGAGCACCGATGAGCTGTCGCATACGCGAGACGCTGACGGGGCGATTGCGGACCATCGTGCTGGAGAATGAACTGCTGGCGGTGACGGTGCTGGCAGATAAGGGCGCGGACATCGCCAGACTGGAACACAAAGCCTCCGGCGTGGATGTGCTCTGGAAATCGCCGTGGGGGATGCGTGAGCCGGGGAGCGGCTTCGCGCCCGCGCCGAACAGCAACGTGGCCTGGCTGGAGGCGTACGAGGGCGGCTGGCAGGAACTCTTTCCCAATGGCGGCGATGCCTGCGTTTACCAGGGCGTCGAACTGTCGTTCCATGGTGAAGCGTCCAGTCTGCCGTGGTCGGTCGAGGTGCTAAGAGATACGCCGGGGGAGGTGAGCGTGCGTTTCGCCGTGCGGCTCTTCCGCAGTCCCTTCCGGCTGGCGCGCACGATGACCGTGCATGCGGGGTCGCCGGCGCTGACGCTGGAAGAAAGCGCGGTCAACGAGGGCGCGCTACCGCTGGCAGCGATGTGGAGTCATCATCCGGCCTTCGGCGGTCCCTTCCTCACGCCGGCGTGTCGGCTCGACACCGACGCGCGCACCGTCTGGGCTGATCCTGACTATGACACGCCGAATGGCCGGCTCCATCCCGGCGGGCGCTGGGAGTGGCCGCACGCGCAGGACCGCGCGGGCAACGCGGTAGACCTGCGCCAGGTGCCTGCCGGCCCGACCGACATGCTGGCCTACCTGGGCGACTTCGCGGAGGGCTGGTACGCGCTGACGAACCCCGATCTCGGCTTCGGCGTCGCGCTCGTCTGGCCTGCCAGCACGTTCCCGCACGCCTGGCTCTGGCAGGAACTGCGCGGCTCGACCGGCTTTCCCTGGTACGGCATCTCCTACACGATGGCGGTCGAGCCGGCCAGTACCGTGCCGGGTCACGGCGTGGTACACGCGATGGAGAGCACCGGCACACACCTGACCTTCGCGCCCGGCGAGCGCCGCGACTTCACCCTGCGCGCCGTCTTCTACGACGCGGGCGCCGGTCAGGCCGTGCGGCACGTCGCGGCTGATGGGCGGGTGACGCTGCGGGAATAGTTGCAAGTTGCAGGTTGACAGGTTGCAGGTTACTCAGGCAAGCGTACACGCCTGTCTACAAGAACCCGTAACTTGCAACCTGTAACCTGCAACCAGCGGAGATACCAATGACCGTGCCCTGGGACGTTATCATCGTCGGCGGTGGGAACGCGGCGTTCTGCGCGGCGCACGCGGCATGCGAGGCGGGTGCGCGCGTGCTGCTGCTGGAGAAGGCGCCGCGCGAGGCGCGGGGCGGCAATAGTTTTTTTACCGCCGGGGCGGTGCGGACGACGTTCACTGGACTGGACGACGTGCTGCCGCTGCTCGACAACCCGAACGACCCGCGCCTGGCCGTGACCGATCTGCCGCCGTACACCCCGGCCGATTTCGCCGCCGACATGGCGCGTGTAACGGAGGGGCGCTGTGACCCGGCGCTGACGGAAATACTGGTCAACGACGCCGGCCCAGTCGTGCGCTGGCTGCGCGAGCGCGGGCTGCACTGGCGGCTGATGTACGACCGCCAGTCCTTCCAGGTGGACGGGCGTTATCGCTTCTGGGGTGGGCTAGCGCTTGGCGTGGTTGGCGAAGGCGTTGGCCTGATCGAGCAGCACGTCGTCAGCGCCGAGGCGGCCGGCGTCGTCATTCGCTACGATAGCCCGGTAGTGGACCTGGTGCGTGATGGAGGCGCGGTGACGGGCGTCGTCGTTGCCGGTCCGGAGGGCCGAGAGACGGTGCGAGCGGGCGCAGTAGTGCTGGCCTGCGGCGGCTTTGAGGCGAACGCGGACGAACGCGCGGCGCATCTCGGTCCGGCATGGCGGGCGGCGAAGGTGCGTGGCACGCGCTACAACACCGGCGAGGGCCTGCGTCTCGCGCTCGCGGCCGGCGCGCAGCCATACGGCGACTGGGCCGGCTGTCACGCGATCCAGTGGGACGCCGCCGCGCCGCCGTACGGCGACCGCGCGCTGACGCATCGCTTCTCGAAGCAGTCATACCCCTTGTCGCTGCTGGTCAACCACGAGGGACGGCGTTTTCTGGACGAGGGTGCCGATTATCGCAACTACACCTACGCGAAGTACGGCGCAGTCGTC
>DASUBC010000035.1:0-13790 GCA_035763465.1 Thermomicrobiales bacterium | reverse complement strand
TGCGGCATCGTCATTCTGTACGCGCTGTGGCTGCTCTCCGTGACGCTGTCGTTCTGGCTGGTGCAGGTGGACTCGCTGGACCAGCTCTTCTACGGCCTCTTCGAGACGGCGCGTTACCCGGTCACCTATTTCAAAGGTGCGGTGCGCGCGACACTCATCTTCGTCATCCCGGTCGCGTTCGCCACCACCTTCCCCAGCCAGGCGCTGCTTGGCGAGGCCGACTGGCGCTTCCTGCCGCTCGGTCTCGCGCTGGCGCTCGGCGCGCTCGGCCTTGCGCGCGCGTTCTGGAACTATGCCCTGCGACATTATGGCAGCGCGAGTAGCTAGCGCATGGACTCGTTCAGCCCAGGCCGCCGCCATCGGGCGATTGCAGCAGGCCGCTGCGGAGCGCGAAGTGAACGAGATCGGCGCGGCGGCGTAGACCGAGTTTGTGCATCGCGCGCTCGCGGTAAGTCTCGACCGTCTTGGGACTGAGGATGAGCCGGTCGCCGATCTCCTGCGCGCTGTAGCCCTCGGCGGTCAGCGCCAGCACCTGCCGCTCGCGTTCCGACAGGTCACGGCCACGATCGCGCCCCTCGCCTTCGCGGCCGAGATAATCGGCCAGCAGCAGCCGGGTCGCGCCGGGGTAGAGGAAGGCGTCACCGCGCGCGACCGTGCGGATCGCGTCGAGCAGGTCGGTGTCGGCGCCGCTCTTTTGCACGTAGCCGGCGCCACCCGCGCGCAACACCGGCAGCAGATAACGTTCCTCCGCGTGGACCGTGAGGATGAGTACCTTCGCGTGCAAGCCCCGGTCGCGGATGCGCCGCGTCGCTTCCAGTCCGTCGAGACGCGGCATTGCGATGTCCAGCACGACGACATCGGGATCGAGTTCGGTGGCGCGTTCAACCGCCTCCTCGCCATCGGCCGCTTCGCCGACAACTTCCATATCGGCTTCGCCGCCGAGCAGCGCCCGCAGCCCGGCGCGCAAAATGCCGTGATCATCAGCCAGGAGCACCCGGATCGGTCTGGTCAACTGGTTCTCGCGTAGCGTGTTCATTGCTCCTCGCTGCTCTGCTGGCCCGGTGGCAGCGGCACGGCGGCGCGCACGAGCGTGCCATACCCCGGCCGCGCCTCAATCACCAGCCGCCCGCCGACCAGACTTAAGCGTTCGCGCATCCCGAGCAGGCCCAGACCCTGCCCGGTCGGCAGCGGCGCCGCAACGATCGCCGGATCGAAGCCGCGCCCGTTATCAGTGACCGTGGCCGTGACCTGGGTCGGCAGGCAATCGAGCGTCACCTCGACCAGGCGAGCGTTCGCGTGTTTCATTACGTTACTGAGCGCTTCCTGCACCACCCGGTAGAGCACCAGTTCGCGCGGCGGATCGAGCCGGTTGGTGAAATTGGCGCGCACGTCAATCCGCACCTGGTTGCGCTCGCTGGCCTCCTGGGCATAGGCGCGCACCGCCTCGACCAGCCCCAGGTCATCGAGAATTGTCGGCCGGAGTTCCCGCGCCAGCCGGCGCACGCCGTCCAGCACCCGCGCGGTCGCGGCGCGCAATTCAGCCAGCCGATCGCGGGTCGCCGGTTCGCGGCTGCCGTCGGCCGCCAGCCGGATGCGGACCAGCAGCGCGGTGAGTTCCTGCGCGGTCTCATCATGCAGTTCGCGCGCAATGCGCCGCCGCTCCTCTTCCTGCGCGTCCAGCGTGCGCGACGAGAGCGCCGCCAGCGCCGCTCGGTTCTCTTCTTGCGCCGCCAGCATCGCGTTAAAGGCATCGGTCAGACGTGTCATCGTGGGGTCATTCAGCATGGAGTATGGCGCGCGGCGCTGGTAATCGCCCCGGCGCACGGCGTCGGCGGTGCGCTCCAGGCGCTGTAGCGGCAGAAAAGCCGCGCGCAGCACCAGCGCGTTGACGAGCAGGCTCAGCGCCGTGACGCCGAACGCGAAGCCGCCGCGTCCCCAGCCGTTGAGCGCCGCGCCGCCGATGGCGAAGCGGTCGGCCAGGTCCATGCCAATGAGTGTGGCGCCGAGGACGAGCGTGCCGTTCGCCAGCAATACCTTGTAGAACAGCGACACCCCGCCGAGCTGCCGGAGAATACGCTCTGGCGCACTCCCGCTGTGCGCGGCGCGGGCGATCGACATTTTCCCGGTCACCATCTGTTTCGCTCCGCCTGACCTCGTGGCTATCTACCCGGCTCTCGAACACCCTTTCGATATACATCAATGGTAGCATAGGAGCAGTACGGAGTCGGGCAGTAACGAGTCGGGCAGTCGGGCAGTCGGGCAGTCGGGCCGTGGGTTCTCGCCGGCACAGTGCCCGGCTGTGGGCGCGGTGCTGCTGATGGCAGCCGCCGAATGAATTCGGCGCTGGGGGCGGCTCCGCCGCCACAAAGTCCCCTCACGGGGACTGGGGCTGGCCTACCTGTACGGTAGACAACCAGCCCCGACATTGTCGCGAACCCAGTCCTGGAGGGACTTTGTGGCGCCGCAGCGCCATCTAGCCCGGATTTCAATCCGGGGTAACACGCTAACGGTGCCGCGCTCACAGCCGGGCACTGTGCTGAGGCGAACCCACGGCCCGACCGCCCAACTGCCCGACTGCCCGACTATCAGGAGGCACAGATGGACCGGCGTCAGCATGTCAGTTCGGGGACGACCTGGGAAATGCAAGTTGGCTACTCGCGCGCCGTACGTGTGCCCGCCGGCGACGTAATCGCGGTGTCGGGCACGACGGCTACCGACGAACACGGCCAGCTCGTCGGCGCGGGCGATCCGGAGGCGCAGACGCGCCACATCATCGCCAAGATCGGCCGCGCGCTCGCGGAACTCGGCGCGTCGCTGGAGCATGTCGTCCGCACGCGCGTCTATGTCACCAACGCGGCCGACTGGCCCGCTATTGGTCGCGCGCACGCCGCTGCCTTCGGCGCCGTCCGCCCGGCCAACACGCTTGTGGAGGTCAGCGCCCTGATTGGCGAGGGCTATCTGGTGGAGATCGAGGCCGATGCCGTTGTGCCGAATGCGGAATAGGGGCGAAACGATGCTGGTGTATTCCTGTATGGCTGGGCGACAGTTTGAACGCGACCGATTCCGCACTCCGTACTCCGCACTCCGCATTTGACCATGCGTTTCAGTCTGCGGCTCAACAACGACCTGCCGGTGCGCGACTATCTCGCGCTGGCGCGGGCGGCGGAGGCGGCGGGGTTCGACCAGTTCTGGGTCAGCCACGACCTCTTCTTGCGAAGTTCGGCGGTCATCCTCAGCGCGGTCGCTGGGGTGACGGAACGGATGCAGCTCGGTACCTGCATTCTCAATCCGTACACCCTGCACCCGGCCGAAATCGCGATGTTCGCGGCGACGCTCGATGAATGGAGCGGTGGGCGTTGCCTGCTCGGGCTTGGCGCGGGCGCGGCGGAGTTTCTCAAGTGGGTCGGCATCGCGCAGACCGCGCCGCTGGCGACACTGCGCCGCGCGGTGACCGCGATTCGGGCGACGTTGCGCGGTGAGCGCGGTGCGGACCCCGGCTGGACCGGTGACGCCTACCTGCGCTTCGACCCGGCGGCGGGTGAGCCGCCGCGCCAGCTGCCAATCTATCTTGGCGCGTTCAGTCCACGGATGTTGCGGCTCACCGGCGCGATCGCCGATGGCGCGCTGCCGCTCCTCTTTCCACCGGAGAGTTATGACGAAGTGCTGCCGCTCATTCAGGCGGGGGCAGAGGAAGCGGGCCGCTCGCTCGACGATCTGGACATCGCCGCCTGCGTCTGGTGCTCGGTCGCGCCCGACCGCGCGGCGGCGGAAGCGCCGCTGCGCGATAAAATCGCCTACTACGGTCACGCGCTCAGCCCGGCCATCTGGTCGCGTCTCGGCGTGACCCGCGCCGACTTCGACCCGATCGAGCGCGCGATCATGACCGAGCGCGACCCGGCCCGCGCGCGCGCCCTCGTGACGGAGGAGATGCTGGTGATCGGCATCGCCGGCACGCCGCACGACCTGATCGCGCGCCTGGAAGGACTGCACGCGCGCGGCGTGCGCCATCTCAGCCTGGGGCCACCGCTCGGCCCTGACCCGCTGGCGGCGGTCGAGGCGATTGGCCGCGAGGTCATTCCCTATTTTCGACGTAGTAGGTAGACGGTAGACGGTAGTTCCTCATTACGAGGCAGTGCTCGTAAATCAGCACCCTGCCGAAGTGAACTCACTGTCCGACTGCCCGACTGCCCGACTGCCCGACTCGTCCCGGTTGACGCGCCGCCCGCCGCGTGGTATCCTCCACCTTCAAGTTGGGGAGTAGCCACCCGCCTGGGCGGGGTACTCAGCCGTCAGGACGGACGATCGGTCACCGATCGTCCCGGCTGAGAAAGCATGAATGTCATGCCTGGCGAGACCATCACGACCGGTTGTGCCGTGGGGTCTCGCCATTTGCGTATCTGAGCTCCACGGCGTTCCATGAGGAGGCTCCCCCGTGGAGTGGCTACTGAATCCCGACATCTGGATCGCCCTGATCACGTTGACGGCGCTCGAAATCGTTCTCGGCGTTGACAACATCATCTTCATCTCGATCCTGACCAGCAAACTCCCTCTGGCGCGGCAGGCCGTGGCCCGCCGCGTCGGGCTGCTGCTCGCCATGATTACGCGTATCCTGCTGCTTTTCTCGCTCTCGGTGATTATCAAACTAACCGCGCCGCTCATCACCGTGCTTGGTCAGGAGATCTCCGGGCGCGACCTGATCTTGATTCTCGGTGGGCTGTTTCTGATTGGGAAGAGCGTGCACGAAATTCACGCCCGGCTCGAAGGCCCGGAAGGCGAGCAGAGTGGCCGCGCCGTTGCGTCATTCACCGGCGTCATCGTGCAGATTATGTTGCTCGACATCGTCTTCTCGCTCGACTCCGTCATCACCGCTGTGGGAATGGTGGATCAACTGGCGGTGATGGTCGCCGCCGTCATGATCGCGGTCGGCATCATGCTGGTCGCGGCGGAGCCAATCAGCCACTTCGTCAACCGCCACCCGACGGTGAAAATCCTGGCGCTCAGTTTCCTGCTGCTGATTGGTGTCTCGCTGCTGGCGGAAGGGTTCGACCAGCACATTCCGAAGGGCTACATCTACTTCTCGATGGGCTTCGCGGTCCTGGTCGAAGTGCTGAACCTACGCGCGCGGGCCTCGCACGAAGGTGAGCCACGTGCCGAGCCAATCAAACTGCGCGAGCCGTACACCGAGGCCGAGCAGCCGACCGGATCGTAACTGCGGCGCGGCGCCCGTGTTTCGTCGCGGCGAATGTGCTATAAGTTGCCGCAGCAGATCAGGCGTGACGCAGTTCCGTGGCCGCTGGTGTGCTGCGGCTTTGCATGCGGGCAGGCGATAGAACGATTGTGGATTCGTGGCTAGGGATAGGAAGGAAACGATGAGCGGCGGCCCCCGACCTCTTGGCTTTACGGCCAAGGAACTGAAGACGATGTTCCGCGATGAGCGGGAGAAGCGGCGTGAACGACGCCAGCTGGTCAGCGTCAGCGTCGATCCGGCCCGGCTGGCGGACGAATTCGCCGCCTTTGAGGAGACGGTGTTGCAGGTCATCCTCGACAACAACCGCCAGCTCACCGAGCAACTCTTGAACAGCGGCGTCATCACGACCGCCCAGCTGCCACATGACTAATCGCCGGCTGGCTGTGGCATGAGTGGCATGTTCCCTGCGTTGTCTGCGCTGAAGGCCAGCCGGTGTGTGCCGCCCGCGCACTGAACGCGGGCGCAAGGCCGTTGATGTGGTCGCGGAGTTGACCGCGCTGGCCGGCAGCAGACAGCAGGGAGGGACGATGAGCGCGAAAGCAGGTCCGGACCCAAACGAGATGACCCCGCACGATCGCGAACTGGCGGTGCAGATTGACCGCCAGTTACGCGACGAAGCCGGCATTTATGCCGCTGTCCGCGTTGGTGGTGAGGTGGCGTATCTGGATGGCCTGGTCGAATCGGCGGCGCAGCGCGACGCCGCGACCGATCTGGCGCTGGCCGTCGCGGGCATCACGCGTGTCGAGAACTTTCTCGACATCGAGGAGTTCGATCTGGCGGAGAACACTTCGCAAACGCCAGAGCGCGAGTCGGATACAGCCAGCTACCTATTGTTGCAGGACGATCGCTCGTCGGCAGACCAGCGCCGGGACGCGCTGCAACCGGACTTCAATGACGCCATTGATCAGACCGGCGACGACATGACGAGCGATTCGATGATTGCGGCGGAGGAAGGGCTGCCCTACATGCCGCCGACCGACCCGGTCGTGTGGCCGGTGCGGTCCGATCAGGAACTTACTGTGGCCTCCGGCTTTGACGAGACGGCCATGGATGAGTACCCGGACACGCTGGCGACCACCGCGTTTGGCGACGGGCCGCCCGGTGACGAAGATATACGCCAGCAGGTCATCGAAGCGCTGGCCGACGACGCTGCGACCATTGACCTGCTGATTGATGTGCGTGTACGCAACGGCGTGGTCTCCTTGCGCGGGCGGGTGCCCACCCAGGCCGACGCCGACGCGGCGGAAGAAGTCGCCGGGCGGGTGCCGACGGTGCGCGAGGTTCAGGAAGAACTCGACATCGCCGCGCCGGGCCGCTAGCCGGGCGTGATAGACAGTGGCAGACGGCGCCGCTCTGCCGGTAAAGGATAGCAATGGACATCAAGAAGGTCCGGATCGGGGTGGCGTTGAGCTCGGGCGGCGCGCGTGGCTTCGCCCATGTCGGCGTCTTGAAAGCCCTGCTGGAGGCTGGACTTGACGTCGTCCAGGTCGCCGGCAGCAGCATGGGCAGCATTATGGCCGCCGGCTACGCGATTCGCGGCGACATCGCGGAGCTCGAGCAGCGCGTGCTGGCCTTCCGGGCGCGCGATCATACGCGGCGCGGCCTGCCGATCATGAACCCGGCGCGCATCACCGCTTTTCTCGACGATATCCTGGGAGGCGCCGTATTTACCGATTGCGCCGTGCCCCTGGCGATCGTCGCGACCGACCTGGAACGGCGCACGACGACGACCCTCACCGATGGCCCGGTCGCGCTGGCGACCTTCGCGTCAATGGCGATGCCCTTCGTCCACCGCCCCGTACCGTGGGAAGGGCGCTTATTGGCGGAAGGCTCGCTGAGTTGCGTGCTGCCGCTGCGCCAGGCGCGGGCGACCGGGGTGGATCTGGTGATTGGCTCGTTGGTCAGCAAGGAGCGGCCACGCCTCAATGGCCTGATGGCGGGTGTGGCCCAGAGCGCCGGCCGGGCGATTCGCGGCTGGCAGCGCTCCTACGTTGATTTCTTCCGTGCCCGGCCCGGCTCGCAGGATGCTGTGGGCGAGCACGGCGACGACACCGCCGCGCCGCCGGCCGTGATTGTGGCGCCGCGCCTGGACCGCATCGGCCAGTTCGATTTTCGCAAGATGCGCGAAGCGATCGCCGCCGGTGAAGAAGCCGTCGCGGCCAAACTCGGCGAAATCACCGCCTTGCTTGGCCGCGACTGAGCGCACGCTGGTATGGCCTGGTCAGTTCGCCGGCGTATCCGACCCAATCTGCCAGTGGGCCAGGTCTTCGATATGGCTCAACAGCGCCGAGTGGTCCAGGTCGGCGCGGCCGGCGGCGCGGAGCGCGGCCAGCATCTGGTCAACCAGCGCGGTCACGGGCAGCGGCACGCCGAAGGCTTTGCCGGTCGCCAGGGCGATCGCCAGGTCTTTCTGGTGCAGGCGCACGCGGAAGCCGGGCGTGAAGTCGTGCTTGATCATCGTCGGGCCGCGCAGTTCCATGACGCGCGTCGCGGCGAGGCCGCCATTGAGCACCTCGATAATCTTTTCCGGCGCCACGCCCGCTCGTGCGCCGAGCACCAGCGCTTCGCTGATCGCTTCGTAGGCGATCGCGACAACGACCTGATTGCAGGCTTTGACCGTTTGCCCGGCGCCGTTGGGGCCGACATGCACGATCGTCTTCCCCAGCGCCGCGAAGATTGGCTGGCACTCGTCAAACAGCGCGGCGTCGCCACCAACCATAATGGACAGCGTGCCAGCGATCGCGCCTTTGTCGCCGCCACTGACCGGCGCGTCAAGAATCCGCAGCCCGGCGGCGCGAGCCTCCTCGGCCAGCGCCTGTGTCACCACCGGCGAAATAGTGCTCATATCAATGATGATCGTGCCCGGCCGCGCGCCCGCGAAGACGCCGTCCGGCCCGCGCATTACCGCTTCAACGTCGGGCGAGTCCGGCAGCATGGTGATGATCACGTCGGCCTGCGCCGCCACCTCGCGCGATGAACCGGCCGGGGTCGCGCCGGCCGCGGCCAGCTCGTCAACTGGCCCCCGGCTGCGGTTATGCACGACGAGCCGGTACCCGGCCTTCAGGAGATTATGGGCCATTGGGCGGCCCATGATTCCCAGGCCGATCAAGCCGATCGTCGGGCGTGCGGTAGACTCAGCCATGTCTGCTCCCTCCTTATCCGTTCACAGTCGTCAGCCGTCAGGTGCTTGGTGCAACCGTGTGCCAGCAGCCAGCCGCCGTGCTAGCCCGCACCTACTGACACCGGACATCTATCATCTCGTTCCGACGACTCACAAGCTGGCCCAATCTATGCGATATGGCCGCCAGGGACGGCCGGGCCGCTTGCAGCGGGCCTACTGTTCGCGGATTATAGCGCGGTTGCTCACGGTGGCGCGGGGGCGCCGGGTCACGAGCGCGGAACGCAGGGCGTTCGCAAGGAGGAAGCATGGCGCCGGTGGAGATTCGTGAAGGGGGTGCGATTCCGGAAAAACAGGTGCGCGAACTCTTCGATGCGCTGGGCTGGAGCCACTATAATGACCTCCTGCCAGATATGCTGTTGAACTCGACCTATGTGGTCTCCGCCTGGGACGAAGCGCGGCTGGTGGGCCTGGCACGGGTCGTTTCGGACCGTGTCTACAGTTCAATGCTGCACCAGGTCGGCGTGCATCCGGCGTATCAGCGCCAGGGGCTAGGCACTGAGCTCGTCCGCCGCTGTGTCGAACGTTTCGGGCATACGCACTTCCTGCTCACGACCGATGATCCCAGCAATGAAACCTTCTATGCCCGCTTCGGCTTTGCCACCGCGCCGAATGCGATGTTCCGACCCGCCGAGCCGGATACCCAGCCATAGCCCCCGCGCTGTCTGGCCGCGCCAGCAGGCGAACAACAACGAGTCCCGCTGGCCGTATGGCCAGCGGGACGCTTGCTGCCACCCGGCGCTAGGTGCCGAGCGAGTTGCCGACGCGGGAGAAGAGATTGGAGATGCGCCCTTGCAGGAAGATCATGGCGATGATGACCACAATAGCGATGAAAGCGATGATCAACGCGTACTCGACAAGACCCTGCCCTTCGAACTCGTCCTCGGGCACGAACAGACCGTACAGCGCCTCGGCAAACTGGAGCATAGATCCACCCTCCTGGTAACACTGAACCAAGGACCAACAACCAGCCAACGTCATTTGCCGGCCGGTTGCACCACTGGCTCAGCGCGGACCAGGTGCCCAGGTACAGTCCGCGTGTCGTCGCCGCCAGGCTCGTTCGTTGTCCGTGGCACCAGCGTAGCGTATCGGATACCGAATAACCATCACCCGGATGGCCCCCCGAAAGTCCTACGTCTATCATCGCATGTACGGCCAGACGATCGTCCTGGCGGGCCTGTTGATGCAGTCTTGTGTGAACTCGTACCACCATGCCGTACGGTTGTTCTTGAACGCTGAGGGGGATAGACTGGCCCCATGATCGCGCGGCAGTTCACCGAGGACCGGCTCGCCGCCGTCTATGACCGCTTCTACCCACCGGAGCGCCGGGCGGACTTCGCCTTTTATCTGCCCCTGGCGCTGGCCGCGCGGGCCGTCCTCGACGTGGGCTGCGGGACGGGCGCGCTACTGCGCCTCGCGCGGGAAGCCGACCATACCGGGTGGCTGTGCGGACTCGACCCCGCCAGCGGTATGCTCAACCAGGCCCGGCAGCGGCCGGACATCGAATGGGTTCACGGCGACCTCGCCACAGCCAATTGGCAGCGCGAGTTCGAGCTGGTTGTCATGACCGGTCACGCCTTCCAGGAACTCGTCACGGATGACGAGGTCCACGCCGCGCTCGCCGCGATCCACGCGGCTCTCACCAACGCTGGGCGCTTCGCGTTCGAGACGCGCAATCCCCGTGACCGGGCCTGGGAACGGTGGGCCACGGAATATTCGGGCGCGGTGACCGCTGCGACCGACGCGCTGGTGCGGTGTGCATATCACGCAGAGCTGCCGGTGACTGGGGACATTGTACGCTCCGTCAACACCTTTACCAGCCCGGCGTAGGACCGCCCGGTGGTAAGCCTGGGCGCGCTCCGGTTTATGGACGCGGCGACGCTGGCCGATTTCCTGACCGGCGCGGGCCTGGCGATCGTGCAGCAGTTCGGGGACTGGACCAGAAGTCCGCTCACCGGCGCCAGCCCCAAGATCATCACCATCGCCCGCAAGGCATACGACATCAGACAGCGATCACTTGGCGCTGGCCGCGCGATTGAGTATCATTAGGTGACTGGGGAGAAAACCACATCGCGGCCTCGCGTTCCGCCCCCGGGTTCGCGCGCGACACTGTTGTCCGCGCGCCAGGCCACACCGCGAGTGGCGGCCGGGAGTGAACGGTATCCTTCAACCGTATCCTCACAACGATGCAATGATGTTACCCCTGTTGCCCTGACCGGTCCCCAGCGGTCAGGGCCGCCTTGTGTCTGGCCGCGCCGCGTGCGCGCCCGGCCTGGCGGAGCAGCGCGAAGCCCAGCGCGGCCGGCAGGAGCGGCGCAAACCAGTCGGGGCCGAACTCACGCGTGAAGGCGGCAAATCCACCAGGGGTCGCTGGCGGCGCGGTCATTTGCCCGGCCAGGACAATGGCGCCGCTCGTGGTTAGCTGGGCGACGTTCGCTTGCTCCTCGGCGGATATCGCCAGGATACCTTGCTCCGAGTCAAGCGCGACTGGCCCGACTGTGCCGCCGGCGTCGCCAGCCGCGTTCACCACCAATATCCCGACATTGCGAAGACGCCCGCCGGTCACCAGCCAGACGACGTAGACAGGCTGGGTGCGCCGGTCGCCAGCCGGGAGGTGGTGGAGATCGAGGGTAAGCAGTACCTGATTGTCATGCCTGATGAGGTGCGCCGTTCCAGCGGTCTGGGGGTAGTTTGGCGTCGGGTTGAGCCAGACGATTGTGGGCGTGGCGGCAGCTGACCGCAGATTCGGCCAGAGCAGGAACAGGAGTAAGCAACTCAGCACCGCGATGCGCATCGGGGTGACGCTCCGCTTCACTGCGCCTGGCGAGGTCGGCCGAATCCGCGCACGACCGGCTTGCTTCGAGCAAGCCCCGGCTACGCTCGCCGTGACGCTTCAGTTCTTTGCATGTATCGTGCCGTTGAATGCACGACCGGCTTGCTTCTGCTTACCACACCAGCGTAGTCAGTTGGGTAGAAACGGCGGTTCCTGGTTACTCTCCAGCCGCGCCGTGACCGGAATCGCGCCAAACTCGCGGAGCATTCCGCGTTCGCGGCGGAGCAGGCGCGCGAGCTCGTCAAGCCGGACATCGGTGGAACTGGCCTCAAGCAGTCGTTGCTTTTCCCAGGCGTAGATTGGCAGGTGTTCCGCCACGAAATATGACAGACCGGTTGGATCGTCGGGAAAATCAATCGTGTCAAGTTTCGCGCCGCTCAATTGGGCCAGTTCGCCGGCGAACCGCACGAAGCTGGCCTGCACGGCGGGTTGCTGCTCGACAAGCCGCTGGTGGTCGTATTCTTCCTCGGTGAGCAGTTCTACCTGACCGGTCAGGTAGCCCGCGTCCTCATAACTACTGGAAAGCAGTTGAAAACGCGACGCGCCTCGCGTGACGAGATTGTAACGCCCATCCTTCATCTTAACCGCGCGTACAATCTGGGCCACCGTGCCAATTTCATAGGGTATGGCCTCGCCACCGACTTCCACGCCTTCGCGCAACAGGGCAACGCCGAAATGGCGGTCGCCCGCGAGACAGCGGCCGATCATCTCCTTATACCGCTTCTCGAAGATGTGGAGCGCGAGCGTCGCGCCGGGGAAGAGCACCGTGCGGCCGAGTGGAAAGATCGGCATCTCCACAATCGTTTGCTGTTGGTCCATCCCGCTGCTCTCCTGCCATACGTCGCGCAAGCGCGCCGTATTCTTTCGCTCTGCTCTCAGCAACAGAGTATAGACCGGCGCTGCGGTAGCGGCTACTTTGAGGCGGGCAGGCGGGCAGGCGGGCAGACGGGCAGTGGGTTCTCGTCGGCACGGTGCTTTTCTACTGGCGCTGTGCTGATCCAGCGCACTGCTCGACTGCCCGTCTGCCCGCCTGCCCGTCTCGTACTATAATGCCGGGACGGCCCGTGACCGGCGGTAACGGATGGAGACAGGCAGTGGCGCATACAGTCGTACTTTATACCCGCCCAGGGTGAAGCCCCTGTGAGGGGGTGAAAGCGTTGCTTTCCGCGTGGGAGATTCCCTTCGTCGAGAAGGACATTACGCACGACCCGGCCGCGGTCGAGGAACTGGTGCGTTTTGGCGCCGCCGCGCCGCTCACCGTCATAGACGGCGTGCCGGTAAGCGACCTCAATGCCGCCGCGCTGGAAGCGTTGTTGAGTGATGAGTGATGTGATGCGCGACCTCGTCGAAGTGGCGCAAGGACAGCGGCCGGCGGATCTGGTGTTGCGCGGCGGGCGCGTGGTCAATGTCTTTACCGGCGAGGTCGAGGAGGTGGCGGTCGCACTTTGTGGCGGACGGATCGCGGGGTTGAGCGCGGACGCCGGGCGCTACGGCGACGCGCGCGAGGTGCTCGACCTCGCTGGCCGTTACCTGGCGCCGGCCTTCATTGACGCGCACATCCACCTCGAAAGTTCGCAGTTGTGGGTCAACGAATTCGCGCGTGTCACCGTGCCGCACGGCACCGGCGCGGTTGTCGCCGACCCGCACGAGATTGCGAATGTGCTGGGACTGGCCGGCGTGCGGGCGCTGATTGACGCGGCGCACGAACTGCCCCTCAGCGCCTTCTTCGTCGTGCCGTCGTGCGTGCCGGCGTCGCCACGCGAGACAAGCGGCGCCATCCTCGACGCGGCGGCGGTTGCGCCGGCGCTCGACTGGCCGGAAATCGTGGGGCTGGGTGAAGTGATGAACTTCCCCGGCGTCCTGGCGGCCGACCCCGACGTGCTCGCGAAGATCGCCGCCGCGCGCGCCCGCCGGCTGCCGGTGGACGGTCATGCGCCGGGCGTCACCGGCGCGGCGCTCGACGCCTACGCGGCAACCGGCATCGCCGCCGACCACGAATGTACGGAGCCGGCCGAGGCATGGGAAAAGTTGCGGCGCGGCCTGACGCTGATGATTCGCGAAGGCTCGACCGCGCGCAACCTGGAAGCGCTGCTGCCGTTGGTGACGCCAGAGACGGAAGGGCGCTGCACGTTTGTCTCCGACGACCGCGACGCCGCGACGCTGCTGCGCGATGGTCATCTCGACGCGATCCTCCGACTGGCCGTCGCGCGCGGCCTCGATCCGTTGCGCGCATTGCGGCTGGTGACGATCAATCCGGCGCGCTTCTGGCGGCTCGACGGACTGGGCGCGGTCGCGCCCGGCTACTTCGCCGATCTCGTTGTGCTCGACGACCTGCGTGACTTTCGCGTCACGCTAACCATGCATCGCGGCCGGGTCGTCGCGCGCGACGGTGAGGCGCTCTTCGCCGCGCCGGCGACGATTCCGCCCAGCCTGCGCGGCACCATCCGGCACGCGCCGCTGCCGCCAGGTGCTTTCGCCCTGCCCGACCCCGGTGGCGCGATGCCAGTGGTCGGCGCGATTCCCGGTCAGAT
>DASUBC010000034.1:0-3424 GCA_035763465.1 Thermomicrobiales bacterium | reverse complement strand
CGATCCCAATAACCCGGCGACGCCAACCGTCGGCGATCCTGCCATGACGACGACGCCGGCCATCACGCTGCGGAATCTCGCGCCGGGGACGACGTATTACTACATCGTGCGCTCTACGGCCAACGGCGTTCCACCGGCGTTCTCGCCCGTCCAGTCATTCACCACGCCGAGCATCGAGCTCGTAGGCGTGCATGACGATAAGGGCGTCACGCTGAGTGGTGACGGTACCTTCAGTGGCCTTGTACTCGCTCCGGCAGGCGCGACGAGCGCGACGTGGACTTCGACCGCTGGTGACCAGGGTAACATTCCGCAGGTCACCGGTGGGGCGGTGAACCCGTTCGGCAACGGGACTCCCGTAAATGTGCCCGACAGCACCTACACGGTCACGGTCCATTTCAACGATGGCGCCAAGACGGCGATTTCGGCGCCGTTGCACATCAAACCATCGCTGGCAGCACAGCCGACCTTTACTGATGTTGATCCCCACTCCACCTCGGCCTACGCAATTGCCATCTACGCCCTCCGGGCGCAGGGGATGATCAACGGCTACCAGGATTCGTACTGCGTTCAGACGGGGCGAGAGGCGCCATGCTTCGGCCCGCTCGATCCAGTCCAGCGTGCCGCGTCGGCCGCGCTGGTCGTGCGCGCCCTGGGCTGGCAGAGTGAGCAGGGTCTGGCGAACTTCTCCGACCAGGGGTTCACGGACGCAGAGTCCTGGAATGACGTGCGCGTACTTGACGACTACCAGATCGCGTTCGGGTTCGGGGACGGCACGTATCGCCCGTCAACGTCGGTCTTCTGGGGGCAGATGATCTCCCTGATCACCCGCGCGATGGTTGACAAGGGTTTCTGGCAGTATCAAGACCCGGCGACAGGTTGTTTCCCGGGTGTTGGCACCAGTCCCCTGGATCAGCGCGATCTCGCGACCTACTGCCACTATGTGCCGGCGATAGTAACCAACCCAGACTTCGCCAATGGCGCGGCCTACAAGACGCCGGCCCAGCGGCGCTTCGTGGCCTGGCTACTGTGGCAGGCTGTCCAGACAACGCGGTAAGCGTACAAGCGCAAACCTCGTCGTCAGTTGGGGCCAGGTGCGGTTGCACCTGGCCCTACTGCATAACTGTGCAGGCGCGGTGGCCTGGCGTGCGGTATAGTCGAACAAGTTGCCGTCTCTGTCTGAGCCGGCGCAACGCGCCTGGCATTTCTACGTGGACGATTGGAGCAGGAAGCATTGCCATGAGCGAGCACAAGAGAGGCACCTTCCTTGGCCTACCCTATGACTTTCGCAAATTGACCTGGGCACGCCTCAAGGCCCGTGTCTGGAACTCACAGGACCCCCGCGTCTTTACTCCCAAAGCCTATGGCTGGGGCCTCTCCATCAACTTCTACGCGCTGCTACGCCGCCTCGGCCTCATTCGCCATGCCTGAAAAGTAGCTACGCCATTCCAGTCGGTTTACCCTAGCGGAATGGCGTCGAATTGCGCCTCAGTCCTGCCGGCAGTAATCGCTCAACGATAACCACGCTCGCCGCACCACTGAATACTGCTCTGCCGCGCCGGGAATTGCGCGCTACTTCATCGCGTTGTATACTAGCGGCAAGACCCCCACCGGGGGGGTATGGGTGGAGGAATTTGATGAAGGCTCCGAAAGACGATGCGCTCCAGCGCCTCAATTACATCGAAGGGCATCTGCGCGGCATCCGCAAGATGGTTGAAGAAGACGCCTATTGCGTAGATGTCTTGAAACAGACCTACGCCGTGCAGCGGGCGATCGAGAAGTTCGAGCAGGTCTTGCTGCGCGGCCACCTGAGCCACTGCGTGCCAGAGGGGATTCGGGAGGGCCGCGACACCGAAGTGCTCGGCGAACTGGAACAACTCTTCGACCTGGCACGGCGCTAGTGATGACACGCGAACGGGTGAAGTTCCATGGCGATTGACGAACGGGAACGGACGGCGCCGGTAGCGCCGGACACAATACAGGGCGGCGCGCTGCGCGAGGTGAGTCTGCCGATTTCGGGGATGACCTGCGCGTCGTGCGTGCGCCGGGTGGAACGCGCGCTTGGCAAGGTTGCGGGCGTGACGAACGCCAGCGTCAACCTGGCGACCGAACGCGCGAACGTGACCTTCAATCCGGCAACGGTCAAACTGGACGACCTGACCAGCGCGGTCGAGCACGCGGGCTACAGCGTGCGGCGCGAAGAGGTCGTGCTGCCGGTTGGCGGCATGACCTGCGCGTCGTGCGTGCGGCGCGTCGAGCGCGCCTTACAGAAGGTGCCGGGCGTCGCGGCGGCGTCGGTGAACCTGGCGACCGAGCGCGCGACGGTGGACTTCTTCCCCGGCGCTGCGACGCGCGACGACCTGCGCGCAGCGATCGAGCGCGCGGGCTATACCGTGCGCGAGGCCGCGCCCGCGCGGGATACAGAGGAAGCGGCGCCGGCGGGTGTGGACGCCGAGAAGGCGCGCGAACTGAACGACCTGCGGCTGAAGTTCATCGTCAGTCTGGGCGCGGCCGTGGTGATCATGGCGGCAATGTTTCTGCCGCTGAACTTGCCGCGCCGGCCGCTCTTCATCGCCCTCTTCTTGCTGGCGACGCCGGTACAGTTCTGGGCCGGCTGGCAATTCTACCGCGCGACCTGGGCGGCGGCGCGGCACGGCAGCACCAACATGAACACACTGGTCGCGGTCGGTACGAGCGCGGCCTGGCTCTACAGTACCTTCGTGACCTTCTTCCCGGAGGTGATCACGCGGGCGGGCTTGCAGCCGGAGGTCTACTTTGATTCGTCGGTGACGATCATCGCGCTGATCCTGCTCGGCCGCTACCTGGAGGCGCGGGCGCGCGGGCGCACCGGCGAGGCGATCGCCAAACTGCTCGGCCTGGCGCCGCCGACCGCGCGTGTGTTGCGCGACGGCCAGGAACGCGACCTGCCGCTGGCGCAGGTGGTCGTGGGCGACCTGTTGCGTGTGCGGCCAGGCGACAAGGTGCCGGTGGACGGCACGATCGTCGAGGGCCGCTCGGCGGTGGACGAGGCGCTGCTGACCGGCGAGAGCCTGCCGGCCGAAAAAGGCCCCGGCGACGAGGTTATCGGCGCGACGGTCAACCAGACCGGCAGTTTCATCATGCGGGCGACGCGTGTCGGGCGCGACACCGCGCTGGCGCAAATCGTTCGGCTGGTCGAGCAGGCGCAGGGATCAAAAGCGCCGATCCAGCGGCTGGCCGATGTCATCGCGGGCTACTTCGTCCCGGCGATCCTGGCGCTCTCGGCGCTGACTTTCGCGGCCTGGTTCGTTTTTGGCCCGGAGCCACGCTTCACGCTGGCGCTGCAAGCCTTCATCGCCGTGCTGATCATCGCCTGCCCCTGCGCGCTGGGCCTGGCGACGCCGACCGCGATCATGGTCGGCACCGGCAAGGGCGCGGAGAGCGGCGT
>DASUBC010000033.1:0-2910 GCA_035763465.1 Thermomicrobiales bacterium | reverse complement strand
GCCGACCTGGCGATTAAGTTCACGCTCCGCGACGCCCGCGACCGCGCCGGCCGGGAATACCACACACTACAAGCGTTAGCGGCGTCCGGCCTCGACATCGCGCCGCGCGCTGTCCTCCTCGACCGCGACCGCTATGCCCAGCCAGTGGTTGTCCAAACCTGGCTCGCTGGCGAATGCATTTCGTCGCCACCGGCGACCGACGCCGACTGGCAGGCATTGGTGACCCACCTTGCGGCGGCGCATACGCTCACACCAGCGAACGCTACCTGCTCGCTGCCCGCCGCCGTGCTGGCGATGGAGAGCGCCGCCGCTGGCCGCCAGCGGATCGCCGAGCAGGGTGCGCGTCTCCCTTTGGCGGAGCAACCAGCGGAATTGCGCGACGTCATCGGGCGGCTCGAACGCGCCAGGTTTCCCGGTTGGCCCGCGCCCGCGCTGGCGCTGACTCGCTGCGATCCCAATATCAGCAACTTCGTCCGCCGGCCCGATGGCTGGTCGTCGGTTGACTGGGAGTACAGCGGTTGGGGCGATCCTGCCTTCGACATCGCCGACCTGCTCACCCATCCAGCCTACCAGCCCTTGCCGGCTGCGCGCCGCGAATGGATTATTGCCCGCTACAGCGCCACACGCGACGATGCCACCATCGCGCTGCGTATCCGCGTCTATACCTGCTTGATGCTGGTCTGGTGGGTCGCGCGCTTCGCTCGCCTGCTCTACGAGACACCGCGCGGCCTGGACGACCGCCTGGCGGCCCGCCCGGCCGACTGGCAGGCAACGTTCGAGGCACACCTGGCGGACTATGCGCGGGCAGCGTCGGCGGCGCTCGACGACTTTCGATAGGCGGGTGGCGGCCCGCCTCGCGCCCCAATGCTGGGGAACTGCCGCGAGTGCTGGGACGCCGGTGGGTGCTGCTAGCCGTAGGTGCGCTGATGGCTGCTGCCACGCTCGGAGAGAACGCCGGCGCGGGCCAACCAGCAGAGGCATCCCCCAGCATTGGGGGACGGGAGGAGACTAGCCCTTCAGCAAACCGGCCAGCGTGGCGGCGAGTTCGGCGCGCGGCACATCGCGCTCGTCGCCGGCCGCGAGGTCGCGCACGCGCACGACGCCGCGCGCCTGCTCGTCCTCGCCGGCAAAGACGACGTAGGGCACGCCTTTGCGATTGGCGTAGGTCAGCTGGTCGCGCAAACTCCGGCGCTCGTTGAGATAGACCTCGGCGCGCAGACCAGCCGCGCGCAACTCGGTCACGAGCGCCAGCGCCTCGGCGACGCCGGCATCTACATCGGCGGTCGCGCCATCACGTCCGCCCGCGCGGAGGATAGCGACCAGCACTTGCGCTACGCTACTGACGTGCGGCAGCAAATTGTATTCGCCGATGACCTCGAAGATGCGCTCCAGGCCGAGCGCGAAACCGGTCGCGGGGACGTCGCGCCCGCTGAACAGACCGATCAGGCCGTCGTAGCGCCCGCCGCCGCCGATCGAGCCGACTTTCGGCCGCTCCACGGCAACCTCGAAGACCGGCCCAGTGTAATAATCCAACCCGCGCACCATCGAGAGTTGTAGCGCGTACCGCTCGCGCGGCAACCCGAGCGCGGCCAGGAAACCGAACAGGTGGGTCAGGTCGTCCACGCCGGTCTGGACATCGGGAAAGTTCTCGGCGCGCGCGCGCAGGTCGGCCAATACGGTGGCGGCGTCGCCGCGCAGCTGCACCAATTCGAGCACCTGGTCAGCAGTTGTGGCGGCGACGCCGCGCGCGATAAGTTCCTCGCGCACCCCCTGCGGGCCGATCTTCTCGATCTTGTCAATGCTGCGGTAGACCGTGCCGGCCTGCTCGTCCGGCGCGCCGGCCAGCCGCGCCAGCCCGCTGATGATTTTGCGGTGGTTGATCTGAATGGTGAACTCAGGGAAGCCAAGCGCTGTGAGCGCGTCGGTGACGGTCGCGATCGCCTCGGCGTCGGCCAGCATCGAAGGGCTGCCGACAGTGTCCACGTCGCACTGGTAGAACTCGCGGAAGCGGCCCCGCTGGGGGCGGTCGCCGCGCCATACCGGCGCGATGTGGTAACGCTTGAAGGGCAGCACCAGATCGTTGGCGTGGAGCGCGGCCACGCGCGCCAGCGGGACCGTAAGGTCATAGCGCAGGCCGACTTCCCGGCCGCCGTGGTCGGTGAACATATAGAGGAGTTTTTCGTCCTCGCCATACTTGCCGGTCAGCGTGGCGGCATATTCCAGCGCGGGCGTATCGAGCGGCTCATAGCCGTGGCGCTCGAAGACATCGCGCAGAATGCCGAGCACCTGCTGGCGCAACAGCATCTGCGCGGGCAAGAAATCGCGAAACCCGCTCAATAGTTGCGGCTTGACCACCGCGCGTCCCTTGTCTGACTTCTCCGCCATCAGCCCGCCTTTGCTTGTGGCCCTCACCCCCCGTCCCCCTCTCCCGTGATACGGGAGAGGGGGTGCCGCCCGCAGGCGGCGGGGGTGAGGGCGAACCATACGATCATACCGAAGCAGCAGCCCCGCCGCCAAGCTTACGCCCCGTAGACGATCTCGCCGCCGGCGACCGTCATCTCGACGTCGGTGTGGAGGATGTCCGGCCCCGGCACGGCGAGAATGTCCTGCGACAGCACCACCAGGTCGCCCAGTTTGCCCTCCTCCAGCGTACCTTTCAGGTGCTCCTCGCCGGAGGCATACGCCGCGCCCCAGGTATAGGCCCACAGCGCGTCATACGCCGACAGTCGCTCGTCGGGATACCAGCCGCCATCCGGTTCATTCGCCGCATTCTGCCGCGTGACCGCCGCGTGGATGCCGGCGAGCGGGCTGAGGTTATCCACCGGCGCATCTGAGCCAAAGGCGAGCACCGCGCCGGAGCGGCGCAGCGTCTCGAACACGTACGCGCCCTTGCCGCGCGACCCCCACCAG
>DASUBC010000032.1:0-6001 GCA_035763465.1 Thermomicrobiales bacterium | reverse complement strand
CCCGCGTCTGGTACTGGCTGCGGATGCGCCAGTCGCGCAGGGTGTCCAGCAGGGCGCGCTTCGTCTCGGCGTGGGCGGGGTCGTCCCACAGATTGTGGACTTCGGCCGGGTCGGCGGCGAGGTCGAAGAGCTGGCCGAACGGCTCATCGAGGAAATGGACGAGTTTCCAGTCCGGCGTCCGCACCATCGTCATGAACGCCGTCTCGCGCAGGGTGCCGTCACGTCCCTGCTCGGAGAACACCACCGGCCGGCCGGTCCACTCGTCGCCGCGCAGCGCGGGCAGCAGCGAGACCGCTTCGAACGACGCCGGCACGGGCACGCCGGCCAGGTCGAGGATGGTGGGGCCGATGTCCATCAACTGGCAGAGGCCGTCAAGCCGGCGGGCGCCGGCGAACCGCCCCGGCGCCCAGACGATCAGCGGCACGCGCGTGACGCAGTCGTACATCGTCCACTTCTGGCTGTGGCCGTGGTCGCCCAGCGCGTCGCCGTGGTCCGAGGTGAAGATGACAACCGTGTTGTCGAGATAGCCGCGCTCATCCAGCGCCGTCAACAGCTGGCCGACCTGCTCGTCAATCATCGTCACGTTCGCCAGGTAGTAGGCGCGCTGGCGATGGCGCTGTTCGGGTGTTGGGTCGAGCAGGTGGACGACCGAATCGTGATCCACCTCGGCGTTGTGCTGGCGCATCGCCAGCAAGGGCGGCGGCTGTCCCGCCAGGTCGTCCGCGCCGACCTCCTGAATCGGCAGGTCGCGCGCCAGGTAGGGCGCGGCGTATTGCGGCACGGGGTCATAGGGCGGGTGTGGGCCGGGGAAGCCGACCTGGAGGAAGAGTGGCCCGTCGGGGCGCGGCTTCGTCCGGAGCCACCAGGCCGCCATGTCGCCGACAAACATGTCGGACTGCGTCTCGGGCGGCAATTCCCACTCGAACGCGCCGAGCCGCTCGCGATAGTCCGGCCGCTGGCGGTAGTGCTCGCGCTGCTGCTTCACCAGCCCGCGCGCCCGCAGTCCCTTGTCCCACTCGTCGAAGTAGAAGCGCTCGCCCAGGTAGCGGTCCTTGTTCTCGACGACGTAGCGTTCGTGAAAGCCGGCCGGCGCGTCGAGCGGCAGGGTGTGCATCTTGCCGACATTGACGCAGTAGTACCCGCCGGCGGCGAGCGCTTCGACCCAGGAGTGCCGCCATTCATCGCCATTCGAGACGACGCCCGTCGTATGCGGGTAATAGCCGGAGAAGAGGCTGGCGCGAGCCGGCACGCACGATGGCGCGGTGACAAAGCAGTTGGTGAAACTGACCCCGTCGCGCACGAGACGGTCGAGATTCGGCGTATCCACATAGGGAAAGCCGAGCGCCGCGATCGTGTCGAACCGCTGCTGATCGGTGACGATCATGACGATATTCGGCCGCGCATCCGTCTCCGGCGCCGCGCCGCGCTCCTGTGCCACGTCAACACCCCCTGATCATGCCGCTGTCCGCCACGCCCAGCGGCCTTTTATGCGGTCAGGCCGACGCTGTCAATCACGCGCATGGCAGCCCTCACCCCCGCTCGCTCCGCTCGCGTCCCCTCTCCCGCCCGGCGGGAGAGGGGGAGATGCGGTGAGGCGGTGGCACAAAACACGCCTGGAGATCGCCAGCGCGGTTGTCGGCTGCTCCCCCTCGCTCGCGCACGGGAGAGGCGGGCAGGGGGTGAGGGCCGTTCCGCGTTCAGTTGACGCTGGTTGTTTCTTTCGGCTGCTCGCGCAAGGGCTGGAAGAAGCGCAGGCGCAGCACGCGCTCGCGGTGGCGCTCCTCCTCCAGATTCCGCTCGCGCGCCCGCAGCAGATCGTTCAGCGAGACGATGCCGAGCAGCTGGCGCGGATCGTCGCGCTCGACGACCGGGAAGCGGGTCAGGCCGGTCTCCGCCATCCGGAACACAACCACGCGCAGTGGCTCGTCGGGATAGGCGACGACGGGTTGCTTGCGAATCAGCGTCGCCAGCGGCGTACCATCGCTCTGCACATCAGGATGCGCCAGCAGATCGCGAAGGTCTTGCCGGGTCACGACGCCGATCATGTCGTGGTTCGCGCCCAGCACCGGGTACAGATACTGACCGCGCTGGCCGCGCTCCACGTTGATTGACTGCGCCAGCTTCTCCGGCGACGCGTCAGCCGGCACCGCCACCACGTTCGTCCGCATCACTTCGCGCACGAAGATAATCTCCAGCGGATCTACTGCATACTCGCGACTCAGATGGAAGCCGCGGCGGCTGATCTTTTCCGTCAGAATCGAGCGCTTCAAGAGCAGCGCCGTGAAGGCATACGAGATAAAGCCCGCGATGGTCAGTGGCAGTAGCGCGTTCACGTCGTGGGTCAGTTCGAGCGAGAAGATGATGCCGGTGAACGGTGAGCGCATCGTGCCGCCGAGGATCGCGCCCATACTCACCAGCACCCAGAACCCGGCGCCTTCGTGCGGCAGGAACAGCGCCTCCAACCCGCCGAGCGCGCCGCCCATCATCAGGAGTGGCGCCAGCACGCCGCCCGACGTGCCCGACCCCAGCGAAATGGACCAGATCAGCGACTTGACGACCAGAATACCCAGCAGGGTCGCGCTGGCGACGCCACCCTGCAACAGCCGCGCGATCGTGTCGTAGCCGACGCCGAGCGCCTGGGGAAAGACCAGGCCGCCAATGCCGATCGCCACGCCACCGATCGCTGGCCACCACATCCAGTGAATCGGCAGTTTGGTGAAGGTATCCTCGAAGAAGTAGACCATGATCGTCATCAGGGCCGAGAGCGCGCCCGCCAGCAGGCCGGCGACAACACACCCAGCTACCCCCTGCGGGCCGATAAACGCGGCGTGCGCCGGCACCGGGAAGAGCGGCCCCTCGCCGATGATGTAGCGCCGCATCACCGCCGCCGTTGCGCTCGCCAGCGCGACCGGGATGGCGCTGCGCGGCTTCCACTCGAAGAGCAGCAGCTCGACCGCCAGCAGCGCCGCCGCGACCGGCGCGGCGAAGGTCGCCGACATGCCCGCCGCCGCGCCTGCCACCAGGAGCGTCTTGCGTTCCGAACTGGTCAGGTGGAAGAACTGCGCGATCAGCGAGCCGACCGCGCCGCCGGTCATGATGATCGGCCCTTCAGCGCCGAACGGACCACCGGACCCGATCGAGATCGCCGATGACAGAGGCTTCAGTACGGCAACTTTCGGGTCAATCCGGCTGCCGTTGATTAGAATGGACTCAATGGCTTCGGGAATACCGTGGCCGCGAATGCGGTCCGAGCCATAGCGCGCCATCAGGCCGATGATCAGCCCGCCGATCACCGGGACGAGAATGATGAACAGTCCAAGATGGTTGTCGGCGGGCGAAGCGTTCGCGAAGCTGAGGCGTTGAAAGAAGAACAGGTTCGTGAAGAACGTGATCAGCCGCAGCAAGATCAGCGCGATGAACGCGCCAATAGCGCCGATGATCACCGCCATCAGCGCGATGATGAGCATCCGCGCGTCAACAGTGAAATCGCCCAGTTCTTCCGAATGCTTGTGCTTAGCGCCCGGCGGCGCGGCGGCCGGCGCTATTCCGGCCCCGTTGTTCGATGCTGGCTCTGCGCTGTCCACGCTCCTTCGCTCCCTTCAGTCTCGGTTTCATCGTCATGTTCCGCCGGCGTGTCGCTGGCGCCGTCCGCCAGCGCCGCTTCGCCCAGCGTCTTGGTCACCAGGGTTGTGAGCGCGCGGATCAGGTCGGGACCGGTTGAGCGCAATTCGTCCCGCGTATGCTTGGACAGATCGTGCAGGATCGCCTCGCCAGTATCGGTCAACCGCACGAAAACCTGCCGGCGATCAACTTCGCCACGCCTGCGCGCCACCAGATCCCGGTCCGCAGCCCGGTTGATCAGTTCCACCGCGCTGTGATGCTGAATTTGCAGGCGCTCGGCCAGCATACTGACTGTCGCGCCCTGATTGCCCGGCAAGGACTTCACCGCCAGCAGCAATTGATGCTGTTGCGGCTCCAGGCCAGCGCCACGGGCCATCTGCTCACTGAAATGGAGGAACCGGCGAATCTGATACCGGAACTCCCCCAATGCCTGATATTCGGCCATCGTCATATCATCTTGCATGCGTTCACCCAAAATATCGCAGCACGACAGAGTGTATCGCAACTGCGCCCAGACGTCAAGTGCGAGTAGTTGGTAGACGGTCGTTGCTCATCCCAGGCATGGTGCTCGTAGACAAGCATTGCCTCATCGAGAGGAACTACCGCCTACCGTCTATCGTCTACCGCCTACGCCCTAGAACTCAATGCCCTTTTGCGCCTGCACCCCCTCCTTATACGGATGCTTCACTTCCCGCATCTCCGTGACGAGGTCGGCGTACGCGATCAGGCCCGCAGGCGCATCGCGCCCCGTCAGGATGACGTGCAGTCGCGGCTCGCGCTGCCGCAAGACGTCAAGCACCTCGTCAAGATCGAGCCAACCGTAATTGAAACAATAGGTGATTTCATCCAGCACGACAATATCATACTCGCCGCTCGCGATCTTCTGCTGGCAGAGCACCCAGCCCTCGCGCGCCAGTGCCCGATCGTGGTCGAGATCCTTCGACATCCAGGTGAAGCCGTCGCCAAGGGGGATCAGCTCAACACCCATCTTGCGCGCGGCCTGCTCTTCGCCAAAGTTCGCGTTACGATTCTTGATGAACTGTACCATACAAACGCGCATTCCGCGCCCCCAGGCCCGCATCACGACGCCAAGCGCGGCCGTCGTCTTGCCCTTGCCGTCGCCGGTGTTGACAATCACCAGCCCACGGGTGTGGCGATCGGGCCGGGCGCGCTGCGCCGCCTGTTCAGCACGGATGCGCGCCCGGCCTTCAGCAGTAAGCTCATCATGCGACTCTTGCTCGTTCATGCCCCTTCCTCACCGCTTGCCGCGCCAGGGGACCATCTGCGGCGCGGCGGACACCGGGTATACTCTCCGCTAGCATAGTGATCTGTGCCGCCTGAGTCTAGACTCTGGCCGATCGCGAACCTGCAACCCGATGCCGGCGGCCAGCCTCCGGGGTGAGGGGAGCCGATGAGCGGGCCAAGGAACCGCGCGTGCGCCTGGGAGTAACGATGAGCCACGCTACACGAGCAACGCGACCGTCATGAAACAGGTCAACGGCTTGCGCTATGTCGCGCCGCTGCGCGAAGGCGGTTCGCTGCCGGCGATCGTCGAGACCGACGAACCCGGCGCATATGTTGTCAAGTTTCGCGGCGCCGGACAGGGGCCGAAGGCCCTGATCGCCGAACTGCTGGCCGCCGAGCTCGCCCGCCCGCTGGGCCTGCTGACGCCCGACGCGGCGCTCGTCACCCTGGCGGCCGGCTTCGGCCAGGGTGAGCCAGACCCCGAAATTCAAGACCTGCTGCGCGCCAGCGTCGGCCGCAACTTCGGCCTGCGCTACCTGCCCGGCGCGCTCGCGTACGACCCGGCCGCGAAGCACGTTCTCGACCCGGACCTGGCCGCCGCCATCGTCTGGTTCGACGCCTACCTGACCAACGTTGACCGCACACCCCGCAACACCAACTTGCTGTGGTGGCCCACCACACGCGGCCAGCAGCCTGCGCTCTATCTCATAGACCACGGCGCCGCGCTCTACTTTCAGCATCGCTGGGAGGGCTGGGAAAGTCGCATCCAGAGCGCGTTTCCACAGATCAAGGACCATGTGCTTCTGCCCTTCGCGGGCGATCTCCTGGCGGCGGACGCCCGCCTACGTCCTCTGTTGACGCCCGCCGTCATCCGAGACGCCGTCGCCGCCATCCCGGACGACTGGCTGGGCGACGAAGCGCACTTCGCCGGCCGCGACGCGCACCGCGATGCCTACGTCACCTATCTGCTGGCGCGGCTCACCGGACCGCGCCGCTGGCTACAGGAAGCACACAATGCCGCCGCCCGAACGCGCCTGGTATAGCTACGCCATCATCCGGCTCGTGCCACGGGTCGAGCGCGGTGAGTTCCTCAATGTGGGCGTCGTCCTTTTCGCACGCACACGCCGCTTCCTGG
>DASUBC010000031.1:0-11632 GCA_035763465.1 Thermomicrobiales bacterium | reverse complement strand
TGGCACGCAACTCGTCCTGCCGGTTGCGGCGGATGCGCGGCGTCGTGGCGTCCTCGGCGGCGGTGCGGAGGGCGTCCGCGCTGGCCTGGACGGTGGTCCACTCGCGCCGCAACGGCGCCAGCACCACCGGCTCCACGATGCGCTCGATGTCGGCCCGCCCCGTGTAGTGCGCGCCGAGTTGCGAGCGTTTGTCCGGGTCGAGCGAGCGTTCGAACAGCGTGCCGATAATCGCCGTGTCCACGCTGCCCCAGTCGAGCGCCGCCGCGCCCGCCAGCGTCGCCAGTTCGGCGGCGGTCAACGCGACCGGGGCGACCTCCGCGAACAGCCCACCGTTGAAGCGGTCAATCGGCTTCAGGTTGAAGAAGCCGCCATCGCGCATCGCCGTGAAGAGCGCGGTCAGGCCGGGCAGAAATTGCGTAGGGAACTGCACCCCGAAGCGCACCAGGTCGCCGAACGTGTCGCGTGGCAACAGACCGACATCCTCGGCAAAGAGACAGAACAGCAGTTGCGTCAGGAAGTGCGCCGCGTCGTGCGCCGGCGTCCCGCGCGCCCGCAGCCCATCGGCCAGCGTGGCGAAGCGGCGGGCGGCTTCCTCCGTCACCTGCGCCACCGTCTGCCCCGGCCGCAGGTCGTCCGGCGCGGTGAAGACAGCGCGCAGGATACGGAGCGGCTCCGCTCCGGTCAGTTCCTCGCTGGTGAAGCGATAGACCGTCTTCGCGGTATTGGTGTAGTTGGTGTGGACTTCGTAGCGGTCAATATCGCAGACGACCAGCAGGGGCGGATTCTCCAGTTCCTCGCGATAGAGCAGCAGTTGCTGGTAGGCCGCCGCCAGGTCTTTGCGCTTGCCCTTGTACTCCCAGGCGAAGAAGCCCCGCTTCCACACATCCGCGAAGCCCTGCCCGCCGCTCGTCTTGGTGACGCCCTTCTCGAAGGTGTACCACGCGCCGGTCGGGTCGGCGGTGGCGGGCGCGGGCTGGTCGAAGAGCGCGCAGAGGTCGAGGAAATGCTGCTGGGCGATGGCGCGCTCGTTCTGCTGGACACCGCGCCACTTCGTGACAAACTGCTGTGGAGTGCGGGGCGAACCGCTCATGGCCTCCGAACCGCTTACTGTCCTGTTCCGTAATACGGCGGCAGTATAGCGCATCGGGGGGCCGCGCAGCGGTGGCCTGGCGGGCGGGGTCCCGGATTGAAATCCGGGCCTGGACAGGCTGCGCCTGGACGAAATCCGCGTTGCGGATTGTGATCCACCGGCGCGAAGCGTGGCGCCGGCCTATCCACCGCCAGTCCGCAGAGCGGACTTCGTTCGCACGGAGTGCGCCCAGGCCCGGATTTCAATCCGGAGCCACCGCCCGCCAGGCCACCGCCTCTGAACAGATACCGCCCGCGCTGCCGTCGCGGACAACTATCCATGCGGGTATGATTATTGCGGTAATGAACCCGTGTGTGCAGGTGCTGGATGAGGATGATCGAAGACAATGTCGAGTTCGTAGGCCGGTCGCCCGACGATGCGTTCCGGCTGCTGGTCGAGAGCGTCACTGACTATGCTATTTTCCTCCTTGACCCGGCTGGTCATGTGCGGACCTGGAATGCCGGCGCGCAGCGCATCAAGGGCTATACCGCCGGCGAGATCATCGGGCAGCATTTCTCCCGTTTCTATACCCCGGAGGATAGAGAGCGCGGCAAGCCCGCGCTAGGGCTTCACGTTGCCGCGACGGAAGGCCGCTGGGAGGACGAAGGCTGGCGCGTCCGGAAAGATGGCACGCGCTTCTGGGCCAGCGTCGTCATCACCGCGCTCCACGACCCGGCCGGGCAGCTGGTCGGGTTCGCCAAGGTGACGCGCGACCTGACGGGACGGAAGCACGCTGAGGACGAACGGAGCGCGGTGCTGGCCCGCGAGCAGGCCGCGCGCGCGGCGGCGGAGGCCGCGCTGGCCCGGCTGGGCGCTGTCCAGGCGGTGGCCGACACGGCGCTGGCGCACCTGGCGCTGGACGATCTGCTCCCCGAGCTGCTCAGGCGCATCCGCGCGCTCCTCGCGGTGGACACCGCCGTCATTCTCCTCCTCGATGAGACGGAACCCGGCACCCTGGTAGCGCGGGCGGCCGTCGGCCTGGAGGAAGAGGTCGAGCGGCGGGTGCGCGTGCCGCTCGGGCGTGGGTTCGCCGGGCGGGTGGCGGCGGAACGGCGCCCGGTTGTGCTCGGCGATATCGAACATACCACACTGGTCAATCCGCTCCTGCGGGAAAAGGGCCTCGCCGCGCTGCTCGGCGTGCCCCTGCTGGTGGAGGGTCGGCTGCTCGGCGTGCTGCACGTCGGCACCCTGCGTCCGCATCGCTTCGCCGCCGCCGAGGTAGAACTCGTCCAACTGGTGGCCGACCGGGTCGCCCTGGCCGTCGAGCAACAGCGGCTCCATGCCGCCGCGAGGAGCGCCCGGACGGCGGCGGCGGCGGCGGCAGCGGAGGTGCGGGCGCGCGATACCTTCCTCTCCATCGCGGCGCATGAACTGCGTACGCCGGTGACGGCCCTCAAAGGCACCGCCCAGCTCATGCAGCGGCAGCAGGCGCGCGGCGTGCTGGACGAGGCGCGTCTGGTCCAATACCTCGCCCGGCTGGAAACCGCCGCCGACCGGTTGGCGGCTCTGACGTCCGACCTGCTGGACGTGTCACGGCTGCGGACCGGCCAGCTCCCCTTGCACCTCGCGCCGGTTGACCTGGCCGCGCTGGTGAGCGAGTCGGTGAGCCGTGCGCGCGAGGTGCAGGACGGCCGGCATCAGCTTACGCTGACAGTGGCGGATGGCCTCGCCCCTGTGCTGGCCGACGCCGCGCGCCTGGAGCAGGTGCTGACCAACCTGCTCGACAACGCCGCGAAGTATTCGCCTGCTGGCGGCGCCATCGCGGTGACTGTGCAATCTGCCGCCGGTGGCGTGGAGCTCAGTGTGCGCGACGAAGGCATTGGGCTGCCGCCAGGGAGTGCCGAGATAATCTTCGAACCGTTCGGGCGGGCGCCGAACGCGACCGAGCATGGTCTGCCAGGGCTTGGTCTCGGACTCTATATCTGCCGCAATATCGTCACCCGGCACGGCGGCCAGCTCTGGGCCGAGAGCGCGGGTGACCAGTGCGGGACCACGTTCCGCCTCTGGCTGCCGGCTGGCGAGACCGTGCCCGAGCGACGCGACCACGAGCATTCGCACTAGACTCGCGACGCAGCACCTCGCCGTCGAAGCCGCGTTCAACGCTAGCGGCCGGCCCTGCTTGCACCAAACCTGGCTTTGTAGTCCAGGCGACTGATGCCGCGCTGCGTAGACAGACGGCGCCGGTTACCGGCGCGCGGTGCGCCGCGTTACCTCGCGCCCGGGTCGCCGGTGTCGCCAGCGGTTGGCGCGTCCGTGGTCTCGGACTTGTGATGCCGCGAACCCGGTTCACGAGCCGTCTGGGCCAGGTCGCCGAGTGTCTCGCCGGTTGGGCGCCCGGCCTTGCTTGGCCCGCGGGTATCCCCGGCCAGGGAGCCGGCATCCAGCGCGGTGTCCTGGCGATCCTGATCCTCTGCGTCGTCAGGGTCGCCCGCGTGCAGCAGCCCGCCTGGTGTGTCGGCTTCCGTCGCACTCAACCATGCCTGTTCCGGGTCGCCGGAATGTCTACGATTACGCTTGCGCGTGTGCTGGTCGTCGCGGGAGTGCATTATTGTCAAGCCTCCTTGTGTGCTGGCCGGTCATTGCGGCCTCACCTGTCAGGGCCGCAACTGCCATGCCATGCTCCGCCCGCCAGCCTGCGGTTTGCGTTTCCCGCAGCCGGGTGCTATCGTCGCGCCCGCCGCTGTTGCCGGACCCGGCTGTGGTGATTGGCGGCTAAGCGTTGATCGGGGGCAGCCATGCCGCAGGAGTTCGTCACGGAGCGGAATGTGTTGATCCCGCTGCCGGACGGCGTCGAACTCGCCGGCAACATCGTCCGCCCAGCGGGGCCGGGTCCGGCGCCCGCTCTGCTCAACTTCACGCCCTATCACAAGGACGGGCGCGGCGGGCAGCTCGACGTCGCGGCGCTCAACCAGTACTTCGCCGCGCGGGGCTATGCCGCCCTGACGGTTGATTTGCGCGGCCTCGGCAATTCCGGCGGCAGCAGCCCTGAGCCGTTCGCGCCCCAGGAAGGGCGCGACGGCCACGCCGTGGTCGAATGGATCGCGCGCCAGCCCTGGTGCGACGGCAATGTGGGCATGTGGGGCGTCTCCTATCCCGGCATCACCGCGCTCGCGACCGCCGCGACGCGCCCGCCGCACCTCAAGGCGATCGTCCCGATTCACGCTACCTCCGATCTCTACCGGGGCGTGGTCGCGCTCGGCGGCTGCACCACCGGCTTCTGGATGCGCGCCGACTGGGGGCCGCGCATGGTGGCCTACAACCTGCTGCCGCCCCTGTTCCAGGACGACGCGGGGCGCTGGGCGCGCGTCTGGGCCGAGCATCTCGCCGGCAACCCGCCCTGGTTGACCGCCTGGGCTGACCATCCCCACTGCGATGACTACTGGCAGGCGCGCGTCGCGGCGATGGATCAGGTCGCCTGCCCGGCGCTGCACATCGGCGGCTGGCGCGACCTCTACGCTGACTGCACGCCACGCGATTTCGCCGCCAACACCGCGCCGAAGCACCTGCTGATGGGGCCGTGGAAGCACGAATTCCCCGACAAGGGACTGGAAGCGCCGTGGGCCGGGCTGGCGGCGATGGAGCGCTGGTTCGACCGCTGGCTGAAGGGCGAGCGCAACGGCAGCGAGACCGAGCCGCCGGTGACCTTCTTTCTGCAAGGCGACGGTGGCGGCTGGCGGTCCGCGCCGGCCTGGCCGCCGCCCGGCGTGGAACCGCGCGACTGGTGGCTCGCCGCTGCTGGCGCGCTCACGGCCGGCAATACGCCGCCGGCCACCGGCGCCTCGTCCTACGCCTACGATCCCACCGTCGGGATTGAATCACTCGTCTGGGACCCCTGGACGACCGCGCTCGACCCAACCCTGCCGCGCGACCAGAGCGCCGACGACGCCCGCTCGCTCTGCTTTACGGGCGAGCCGCTCCGCGAACCACTGACCCTGCTCGGCAGCGCGACCGCGCAGCTGGAGCTCAGCGCCAGCGCCCTGCCGCTGCACGTCGTCGTCAAACTGGCCGAGGTCGCGCCCAACGGGCGCTCGACGCTGATCACCACCGGCTGGGCCGACCTGACCGCGCACGGGCGGCCGGGCGAGCGCCTGCAAATCGCCGTGCCGCTGCGCGCGACCGCCTACCGGCTCGCACCGGGGAGCCGGCTGCGCGTCGCCATCGCCTGCGCCGATTTCCCGCGCCTGTGGCCGACGCCGGCGCCCGCGCTGCTGACGCTGTTCCACGGCGCGAGCAGCGTGCAACTGCCCGTCAGCCAGGCGGAGCAGCCGGCGCCCGCCCCGGACTGGGGGCCGCCGCGCCCGCAGGCGCTCACGTCGGCCAACGACCTCGGCGGCGGCCAGCAGTGGGCCATCCGCCGCGACCTGCTGACCGACACGGTCAGCCTGGACGCGACCCGCCGCGAGCAGATCCGCCTTGATCCGCAGACGACCATCGCGACCGACCATACCTATAATGCCGCCGTCAGCGCGCGCCGCCCCGACCTCGCCCGGATGCATTCGACCACGACCGCCCGCATCGAGCGCGCGACCAGCCGCACCGAACTGACGGCGCGCACCGTGACCACGGCGCAGCACCTCGCCGTCGAGGTCGCGATCAGCGTTGACGGCCAGCCGTTCTGGCACAAAACCTGGACCCGTGGGCTGGGCGACTGACGCCGCGCCGTCACTGGAGAAGGAGAGCATGATGCGCTTTGTGATTCCCGACAACTTCCCGGTCATCTACACGCCCGAGCACCCCGCCTTGCAGCCCCTCTACGCGCGCGGCGAGGTCGCCCTCTTCTCGACCAAACCGGCCTCGCCCGCCGAACTCATCGAGCGGCTCCAGGGGGCCACCGCCGTCATCAACGTCCGCTCCTACGCCCGCTTCGACGCCGCCCTCTTCGCCGCCCTGCCCGACCTCCGCTTCCTGACCGTCATGGGCACCGGCACCGACAACATTGACCTGGCGGCGGCGCGGCGGCATGGCGTCGTCGTCAGCAACACGCCGACCGCGCCGGTCATCTCGGTAGCGGAGCATACCGTCGCTCTGCTGCTGGCCCTCACCAAGCACGTCGTGCCGATGCACCAGGCGCTGCACGCGGGGCAGTGGCAGCACCTGCCGGGCATCGAACTCGACGGCAAGGTCTGCGGGCTGGTCGGGCTGGGGCTGGTGGCGGCGCGGGTCGCGCCGGTGCTGCGGGCGCTGGGGCTGCGCCTGCTCGGCTGGAGTCTCACCCACGACGAAGACCGCGCCCGGCGGCTGGGCGTCGAACTGGTCGAGCTGGACGACCTCCTGCGCCAGTCGGATATCGTCTCGCTGCACCTGCGCGCCTCCGAGCGCACGGCGGGCCTGATCGGGGCGCGCGAACTGGGGCTGATGAAACCGGGCGCGTATCTGGTCAACACCGCACGCGGGGCGATCCTGGACGAAGCGGCGCTGTACGCGGCGCTGACGTCGGGCCACCTCGCGGGCGCGGCGCTGGACGTCTTCCAGCAGGAGCCGCTGCCGGCGGATTCGCCGCTCCTCACGCTCGACAATGTGCTGGTGACGCCGCACGTCGCCTGGGTCACCGACGGCGGCAGCGCGCGGATGGCGAGCCAGCCGGTGGAGAACATCCTGGCCTTTCTGGCCGGCACGCCGCAGTTCGTCGTCAACGCGGGGTAAGCGCCGGCGGCTCAGAACCGGCGGCCGGCGGCGGCCACGCCCGACACAATCGCGCGCTGCATGAGCAGGAAGAGCGCGAGCACGGGCAGGCTCACGACCGTCGCCGTCGCCATCACGAGCGCCCACTGCGTCCGCTCCCCCTGGAAGAACGTCGCCAGCCCGAGCTGCGCGGTGTACTTCGTGGCGTCCGTCAGGGTGAGGAAGGGCCAGAAGAAATCGTTCCAGCGCGCGACGAATTCGAGAATCGCCACGGTGGCGATCGCAGGCCGCGCGAGCGGCAGCGCCAGCGAGCGATAGATCCGGAAGAACGACGCGCCATCCAGGCGGGCCGCCTCCAGCAGTTCGCGCGGGATGCCCAGGAAGAACTGGCGGAACAGGAAGATGTAGAACGCGTTGGCGATGAACGGCACGATCAATGCCTGGTACGAGTTGAGCCAGCCGAGCCGGTTGACCGTCAGGAAGAGCGGCAGGAAGATCGCTTCAAACGGCACGATGATCAGCGCAACCGTCGCCGCGAAGAGCAGGTCGCGGCCGGGGAAGCGCAACACGGCGAACGCGTACGCCGCCAGCGAATTGACCACGATGGAGCCGCAGACTGTGATGAGCGCGACCGCCAGGCTGTTGAGCAGGTAGCGCCCCAGCGCGATGCGCGTGAAGATGGTCACGTAGTTGTGCGGCTGGAACGGCGCCGGCCAGAACGCGCGCCAGCTGCCCAGGTCGGCCAGCATCCGGCTGCTCGGTTTCAGCGAGGCCATCAGCATAAAGAGCAGCGGCGCGAGGCAGAGCAGCGCGCCCGCGCCCAGCAGGAGCGTCAGGCCCAGCAGCGCACGCCGCGCCGGCTGCTGTGGTCTCGGCGCACATCGCCCCCCGCGCGGTGTGCCGCCATGCGCTCGCGTCGCCATCAGTCGCCCCGCTCGCCCCCGAACAGCCGGCGCTGGAGGAGGGTGATCGCGAGCACGAGCAGGAAAAAGAGGACCGCGAGCGCGGCGGCGTAGCCGGTGTGGCGGAAGGCCACGCCCTCCTCCCAGACCAGGTAGATCAGCGTGCGGGTCGCCCCGAACGGCCCGCCCTTCGTCGTGACATAGACCTCGGTGAAGAGCCGCAGGGCGTAGATCGTGGCGACGATGACGACAAAACTGGTGGTGCGGCGCAGTTGCGGCACGGTGACGAAGCGAAACTGCTGCCAGCCGTTCGCCCCATCCACCGCCGCCGCTTCGTAGAGCTGCGGCGCGATCTGTTGCAGGCCCGCCAGGAAGATGACCAGATAGAACCCGACATTCTGCCAGGTGGCGATGCCGAGAATCGCGGGGAGCGCCTGCCGGGGACTGCTGAGGAAGGGTTGCGCCGGCAGCCCGGCATCGGTCAGCAGCCGGTTGAAGAGTCCCTGTGTCGGGTGGTACAGGTACGACCAGATGACAGCGGCGACCACGGTCGAGATGACGACCGGGCAGAAGTAGGCCGCGCGCAACAGGCTGCGGCCGGGGACCGGCTGGTTGAGTCCCAGCGCCAGGGCGAGGGCGAGACCGGTTTGCAGGGGCACCGCCAGGGCCGCGAAGGTGAGCGTCGTGCCGGCCGCGCGCCAGACCGTAGCATCGCCCAGGAGTTGCCGGTAATTCTCAACGCCGGCGAAGCGGGTCGGCAGCGGCGCGAGCAGCTGGTAATCGGTGAAACTCAGGAGCACGGCTTGCAGCGCGGGCCAGACGAGAAACAGGCCGAGCAGCGCCAGCGCGGGCAGCAAGAAGAACCAGCCCGCGATTGCCTCCTCGCGGCCGGCGTGCCGCGAGATCCGGAGCGCGCTAGGGCCGGTAGCCATTGTGCCGCTTGATGTCGTCGTCAACGGCGCGCGCGACGGCGTCGAGGCTCTCCTTGACGGGTGCGCCGAGCGCGATGTCGTTGACCGCCTGGGCGAATTTCGCGGTCAGCACCGGGTAGGCGGGCGTAATTGGCCGCGCCCGCGCCGTCGTCTGCAACTGCTCGGCGTAGAGCGAGTAGGGCAATGACGCATAGAACGGCAACTTCGGATAGGCCGACGTGCGCGCCGGCGGCAACTTATTGGTCTGCACGATCGGGACGATGCCGGTGTCGGTGGCGACCAGCCAGCGCAGCAGTTCCGCCGCCGCATCGCGCTGCTGGCCCTGCGCGCCAATCCCCCAGGCGTAGGAGCCGCTCGGTGAGACCCGCTGCTTGAAGTACGGCAGCGGCATGATCGTCCAGTCCAGGTCGGGAAAATCCTTAAACCCCTCGATCACCCAGGCGCCGATGATCTGGAACGCCACCTGCCCCTTCTCGAACGCCACCGGGTCGGGCGTCGCGCTGACCACGCCCTCTTTGAAGAGGCGCTGGAACTCGGTCATCACCTCGACCGCCGCCGGGCCGTTGACCGCGCCGTCCGCCTGGGACCGGTCGGGCGAGAGAAGATCGCCGCCGTTCGACCAGATGAAGGTGGACATCAGGTAGGTGAACCAGTCGCTGACGCCATAATCCATATGCAGGTCCAGGCCGCTGACACCGTTTTTGGTCAGTTGCCGCGCGGCGGCGGCGAAGGTCGGCCAGTCCCAGGCCGCTCCCACGCTGGTCGGAATGGTGAGGCCGGCCGCCGCGACCAGTTTCTTGTTGACCATGACGCCCATGCTGGAACTGAACGCGCCGAGCGACCAGAGGTGGCCCTGCCAGGTGCCTTGCTCGATGATTGAGGGGACGAAGTCGCGCAGGTCGTCCGGCGTGAAGTAGGCGTCGAGCGGCGCGAGAATCTGGCTGTAGGCGTAGGAGGCGACAAACGGCCCATCCAGTTGCAGCAGGTCGGGCAACTGGTGGGCGGCGGCGGCGCTCAGCAGCTTGGCCTGGTACTCGGTGTCGGGATTGGCGATGGGGTTGACGCGCACCGCGATCCGGCCGCGATTGGCCTGGTTGAACGCCTCGATGATCGCCGCCGTCTGCTGCGACTCCGCGTTGACGTCGCTGCCGGTATTCCCATAAATCCACGCCTCGATGGTGACCGGGCCGGACGCTGGCGTCGCAGTATTGGCGCTCGGGCTGGTCGCGGGCGTGCCCGGCGCCGTGGTGAGTGTCGCGCTACCCCTGGTTCCCGGCGTCGCGGTCGCTGTAGCGCCGCAGGCGCTCAAAAGCGCCAGCGAAGCCGCCGCCGTCCCCCCCGCCAGCAATGCCCGTCGCGTCAACCGTCGCGCTGCCACCATGTTCCTTCCCGTGCGAACGCCGCGCGACCCGCCATACCAACCGGGCCGCGCGAAATGCTATCGCCAACCATGATATTGAGTTCCGCCTCAATCTGCCAGGGCAAGGTCAGGTGGGTAAATGTCCCTGCTGCCTTGCGTGGTGCGCTGAGAGGCATTCATCCATACGATGGACGCTTTCCCGAGGGGGACCAGGAGCATACGGGCGTGTGCTACCAGCGGCACGTGAGCAGTAGGCCCATTGGCACGAGGAGCCAGGTGTAGGCTGGGGATACCTGCTGGCGAACTGCGTCAGCAGACCGCTGCTTTGCGCTGGCGAAGGGGGAGACGCGCGTTTAGGCGCGCGGGGCACGCTTCATTGAGCGATCAATCGAAGCCACGTACCTGCATGCGCTCAACGCGCATATGGATTCCGAGTCGATCCTGATCCATGATTCCGCGCCAATGGTGCGCGCCCAGCCGTGGCCCACGATAGCGCGTCGCCATCCGCGTTACCTCGGCTTCCTGTACGACCCGGTCAGCAATGATTTCTGCCCGGCCACTCAACGCGACATAGCGCGGACCGTCCTCGACGCAGATGGCCATGCGGGGATCGCGGCGGAGATTGCGGTCCTTGACCAGCCCACGCGTCATATTCAGCACGACAATGTCATCAACGAGGTCATACCACATCACCGTCAAGTGCGGGCTGCCGTCGGCGTTGATCGTGGCCATCACGGCGAGGCGCGGCTGCTCCAGGAATGCGCGGATGTGTTCGGGAATATTCATCTTCGCCCTCGATTGGCGCAGTCTATTTTTCGCAAACCGCGCTCGTTCCGTCTGTCATCGGCAATAACAGCGATGCCGCACCAGGGCACGGCAATCGTCACTCCTGGGAGATGTTCACGCCGGCATTATTCACGAGGATATCGAGGTGTCAACACCTTCTGCCGGCGCATAGGGTCGTTCGCGCCCGGCGCGTGAAGGCTGGGCACGGGGTCTGGCGTGCTGCACCCATGCACACCGGCCCAGCAGTCATCCCGTCCCTGCCGCGATGTGCAGTCAAGGGCGAAAGCCGAGCAGCGTCGCGCCATCGCCGCCGACTTCCGCCAGCCCGTCAATGTCCTCGAAGGCGAGGATGCGGGGGGCAGCCGGCGGGCGCGCGCGAAGATGATCTGTAGCGCGCCGGCCCCATGCCCCGACTGGCAGTCGCGGACGTAGAGGAAGGGTCGGTCGTGTAACGCCGCTGCGGCGCCCCTGCAGGCCATCGTCTTGCCCATACCCGGCGGGCCGATCAGGAGGAAGCCGCGCCGCCAGGGGAAACCGAGCGCCGTGAACGCCTCCCGGCGGGCGGCGAAGTCCTCCACTGCGTTGCTCGTCCTGGCCATCCGGCATGGCGGGCCGCACAGTGCGCCAGTGTCAACCATGATATTGAGTTCTGCCCGAATCTGCCAGGGCACTAGCGCGCCGCGACCTCACACGCGGAAGGTATTTGGCACGCCGCTGAAGTCGCGGTTGTTGACCGAGCAGATCGGCCATCCGGCCGTCTGGGCGCTGGCGAGCAGCCAGGCGTCGGCAAAGCCCACACCGTGTGTCGCCCAGCGACTGAGGGCCGCGAGCAGAGTCGCGCGGGCGTCAACCTGCACGCCAGGCGCCGCGAGGATACCGCGCAGGTAGCGCTCGATGGCCG
>DASUBC010000030.1:0-3212 GCA_035763465.1 Thermomicrobiales bacterium | reverse complement strand
GAGCAGCGCCCCGCCCGGCGCTTTGTCGGAATACCAGTGGCCCTTGTAGAAGGCTTTGTCGCCGGTGTTGTCGTGCGTGCGGTCAATCCGCGTGGTGTGCTCGTCCACAAGCGCCTGGACGAGGTCGTAGCGGCTGGTCTCATTCCAGCCAAAGGATTGGTAGGTGAAACCGTAGACGAGCAGGAGGAGCAGCAGCAGAATGACTTCGCGCCAGGCTGCCGGCGCCAGTCGCCAGCTGGTGGTAGTCGCTGCCGGTGGCGCCGCACTGTGCGCGGTTCGCCGGCGTGGCCGTGGTCGGACCAGCCGCCAGAGGAGCGCCGTGATCACGATGACGGACAACATGCCGCCGAACTGACGCCAGTGTACAACCGGCTGATAGGCGAGCAGAAGCGCGCCATTCCGGCCGCCGATAGCGACAAACGCAAAGGTTGCAACTACACCACCCACGAGTGCAGCGGCCAGCCTGGCGCCCGCGCCGGCCAGACGGGCACTGAGGTATAGCGCCAGCAACAAGAGCAGGTTGGGCACGAGCAACGTCGTCAAGCGCTCGCGCGTGTCCAGTGCTGGTTCAATCGCGACCTGCGTCACAATGACGCCGAGGGCGCGCGGATCGCCCGGTGCGCTATAGGCGCGTGTTTCCAACGTCAGCAGGAGTTGCTCCTGCTCGACCGTGGACTGATCCATGACGGAGTGCCAGGTGGTTGGCGGCAGTGTGATGGTGTAGTCGTGGGGCGATGGCGTGAGCTGGATTGTTTGCAGCGTGCGCCCGTCAATCCGCAGTGTCACGCTGCGCGGCGGCTGCACCACCGGGCTATCTTGCATGGTGATGTGAATGCGATAACTCGCCGGTGTGGTGAGTGGGATCACGATGACGCCGCCGGGATTCGCCCAGCGAAACGCGCCTCCCCCGTTCTGTTCGACCCCGAAGAAATGCCGTAACTCGACGCCTTGCGGCAGTTTGTCCACCGGGAACGCCAGGCGCGTTGGCGCCAGCCCCGCTGCGTGAACCAGGCTGGCGCTCAATACCACCGCCAACGTGAGGAGCGCCAGGCCATCCCAGCCGAATACTGCTCGCGTGCGCCGCGCCGTTGCCGGGCGCATGAATAACGTTGCTGTCCGGGCGAGGCCCGCGCCCTCGCGATGTGTACCTGTCACCTACCAGCCTTGTTACCAGCGACCGCCGCACACCGATCCGGACGGCCAACCACCGCGTAGTATAGACCACGCCGCCAGCTGCGAGGCGGTAGGGGGTAGGAGATAGTCTCGCGTCAGCACTATACTGATAGACCAGCACTGCGCTGTCACGAACCTCTATCCCCTATCCCCTCCATCCCACTTGGTATACTCAGACCCAGGATGTTGTGCCGGCTAACCGCGCGGCACATCGAGCACTACTCACCCATGAAAGGAGCGTGCATGTCTGGCGCCGCGTCCGCCGCTTCGCCATTCGCCGATCTGGCGCTACTCGAAGCCGGCGCGCATGCGCTCGATGTCGCGCTCACCCCGGCACAACTCGTCCAGTTTCGCCAGTACGGCGAATTGCTGCTCGAATGGAACGAGCGGATGAATCTCACCGCGATCACTGCGCCCGACCAGGTGCAGACATTGCATTTTCTCGACGCGCTAACGCTGGCGCCCACGATCCGGGCGTGGTGTCGCAGCGCGGTGTGCGACGACCCGACCGTGATTGATATTGGTAGCGGCGCTGGTGTGCCGGGCATTCCACTCAAGATCGCCCTGCCGCAATTGCGGATGACGCTGCTTGACGCGACTGGCAAGCGCATCACCTTTCTGCGCGCTGTGATCGCGGCGCTGGGGCTGTCTGGGATCGGCGCTGTGCAGGGACGCGCCGAAGAAGTGGCCCGTGATCCCGACTGGCGCGATACCTTCGACCTCGTCACCGCGCGCGCGCTCGCCCGCCTGCCGACGCTGCTGGAGTGGTGCTTGCCCTTCGCGCGCGTCGGCGGCCTCGTTCTGGCGCCGAAAGCCGGCGACCTGGCCGCTGAGGTCGCGGAAGGTGAACGGGCGGCCCGCCAGCTTGGCGGCTTCGTGCGCGGTGTTCGACCCGTCCGCCTGCCGGAACTGCCTGGCCGCGCCCTTGTGCTGATTGACAAGACGGCTCCGACGCCGCCTCACTATCCGCGCGGCGCCGGCTTGCCGGTCAAGCAACCACTGGGAGTGACGAATGATGGGTGATGAGGGAAGTACGAAGTACGCCCATAGTGGCGGTGCGGCTGTCTATCAGCACGATGCTGTCTATCGGCGCAGCAGCATCCTGACAACCTCACGATGCCCACAACTTATGACCGCTCTGGCTCTTTGACCGCGACGCGCAGCAGGTGCCGTAACTCGTCCAGTTCTTGTGGCGAGAGGCGCAAGAGATAGTGAAGCAGCGCTTCGTCTTCTTCCAGCACCAGGCCAATGCCCCGGAACAGTTCGCCGACGAAATTATGGAGGTTTGCCAGGCGTTCGCTCAGCGCGCCCATCTCTTCGTCGTCCCGCGCGGCGGCGCGGGCCTGGGCCAACGCCTCACCAAGCCGCGCAACCACCGGGTCAAACTCGCGCCGCTTACGGGTGGCGGCGGCGCGCCGAAACCAGATCCAGTGGTCCTGGTCGGCCTGGTAATATTGCCGCCGGTCGCCCGGCACAAAAATCCGCCTGGCCAGGCCCCAATCAAGGATGGCGTTCAGTTGCACCGACGCCGACGCGCGGCTGATCTGCAAGCGGTCACAGATTTCCTCGGCGGTCATCGGCTGTCCATTGAGCAGCAGCAAGCCATGAATGCGGCCAAGCACCGGACTGACGCCCCAGGCTGTCGCCAGTTCTGCCCATTCCTGTAGGACACGGTCTTCGATTTCCCGCTTACTCGCCGCCGCCACCGCCATCGGGTCTCCTCGGCTCACCAAGTTTCACGGATTTCTGAAATACAGAGTACGTCGCGTCCGGTCGCGCTGTCAAGCCGCGCTGTGTGTACCAAGCGGGGACGCGCGCCGAACCGTGATCGTCACGAGGAGCGCAACAGGCATGGGGCAAAATGCCAGGACCGGAGCGATCGCTCCGGTCCTGGCAGGTGGCGGGAAGGGAGGGATTCGAACCCTCGAAGGGGATTTAAGCCCCCTTAACCGCTTAGCAGGCGGCCCCATTCGACCACTCTGGCACCTTCCCATAAACCGCGACGGAGAGGGAGGGATTCGAACCCCCGGAGCTTGCGC